>CAYVCL010000017.1:0-41006 GCA_964450185.1 uncultured Lachnospiraceae bacterium
GCTGATCATGTTGCAGAAACAACCGTTTCAGTAGTACAGTTACCAAACGATGAAATGAAGGGACGAATTATTGGACGTGAAGGACGAAACATTCGTACTTTAGAAACCATGACAGGTGTAGAATTGATTATTGATGATACACCGGAAGCTGTAATTTTATCCGGCTTTGATCCAATTAGGAGAGAAGTAGCAAGAATTGCTCTGGAAAAATTAATTGTAGATGGTCGAATTCATCCGGCTCGTATTGAGGAAATGGTAGAAAAGGCGCAGCGTGAAGTAGAAGTTATGATTCGTGAGGAGGGTGAAGCAGCAACTTTAGAGGTTGGTGTTCACGGTATACATCCGGAATTAGTACGTTTACTTGGTAAAATGAAATTCCGTACAAGCTATGGACAGAATGCGTTAAAGCATTCCATCGAAGTAGCTCAGTTATCTGGATTGTTAGCTGGGGAAATCGGAGTGGATATCCGTATGGCTAAAAGAGCAGGTTTATTACATGACATTGGTAAATCTGTGGACCAGGAAATGGAAGGATCACATATTCAGATTGGTGTTGAATTATGTAGAAAGTATAAGGAGTCTGCTGTTGTTATTAATGCAGTGGAAGCACATCATGGGGATGTGGAACCACAGTCATTGATTGCATGTATTGTACAGGCTGCTGATACCATTTCTGCAGCAAGACCAGGTGCAAGACGTGAAACATTAGAAACATATACAAACAGACTTAAACAGTTAGAGGATATTACAAACACATTTAAGGGTGTAGAAAAATCTTTTGCTATTCAGGCAGGTAGAGAGATTCGAGTTATGGTAGTTCCGGAACAGGTGACAGATGCCGATATGGTATTATTAGCAAGAGATATATCAAAGCAGATTGAAGCTGAATTAGAATATCCGGGCCAGATTAAAGTAAATGTTATTAGAGAATCAAGAGTAATTGATTACGCAAAATAATATTTGAACAGAAATAAACCGTTGTATAGAAATATACAGCGGTTTTTTAATTAGAACACATAAAAACAGCCCGCCATAACGGCGGGCTGAAATACTTATAAGGTAAATTGTTTTAAGAGTTCTGTAAGTTCCTCAGCACGTTTTGCAAGGTTAGAGGAAGCAGAATCTAATTTTGTTACGGAATTTAACTGCTTTTCTGCTGTAGTTGCCACATTTGCGGAACAAGCAGATGTTTCTTCAGAAACAGCAGAAATACTTTCGATTGCGGAAAGAGTAGTATCTCTGGAGATACCCATGGAATCCACATCTTCTGTAATAGTTGAAAGAGAGTTTAACAGATTAGAAATCTGTTCACTCATCTGATGAAAGGCTTCCGTGGTATTGGTAACTGCATCTTTCTGAGCGGTTACAACAGCTTCGGCCTGTTTGGCTGTTTCTACAACATCGTGTGTCTGTGCAATCATCTCTTCGATAATCTTATTAATTTCGTTGGCAGAACCTAAAGACTGGTCTGCAAGCTTACGAATTTGTTCTGCTACGACTGAGAAGCCACGACCTGCTTCTCCGGCTCTTGCAGCTTCAATAGAAGCATTTAAAGAGAGAAGGTTGGTTTCTTCTGCAATATCGTTGATAGCATCTACAATATGGCTGATAGAACGGGAACGTTCTTCTAATTGTTCAATAGCAACGATTACTCTGGAAGTAATCTGTGATGTTTCTTTTGCACTTTCGTTTAACACATCCATGGAAGTAATACCACTGTGAATGGATTCATTTGTTTTGGATGTGAGTTTACTGATTTCTACGGTACTTCCGGAAACTGTGGAAATCTTGTTGGATAAAGAATCCATCTGAGAAAGACAGTCTGCGGAGTCTTCGTCTAATTGGTTAACCCCTTTTTCGATATCAGTAATCGCATATTGGATATCCTGAGAGGTTTGCATAAATGTTGAAGATGAATCGGAAACAAAAGAAGCAGCTTCTGTCAATTCCTTACTCATATCATTTACATTTTGTATTAAAAGTTTCATATTGGCAATCATGTCTGTGATGCCTTGGGTAAGAAGTTTAAATTCATCTTTTCGTTTGGTGGTTACTTCTACAGTCAGGTTACCCTTTGCAACTTTGCGAAGCTGATGATTAATCTGACTGATGGTAGAGCCAATTCCTTTGGCAAAATAAGTACCTAAAAGAATAGCCAGTAAAGAACCAATGATAACAAATATAATAGTATTATTTCTAATATCTTCTACCTGAGAGAGAATGTATGATTTTGGAATCAAAGAACAAATCATAGCATTCTGATTTGGCAGCTTATAATATAAGAAAAGATATTTTGTGTTGTTATAGGTGATATCCTGCGCACCGTTTTCTGTTTCACTTTCCAAAGCGCTGGTATAAAAGTCTTTGTCTGAAAATACGATTGTGTTATCTTCCGCAAAAGCTTCATTAGATAAAACTTCATGTCCATCCTGTGTTACAAGAGCAACGACACTTCCGTCACCGGCATCCAAAGAGGAGAGTGTATTAGTAACCACATCTCGTTTGATATCAATCAGTAAAATGGTGTTGGAATCTGGAAAATGTCTTGCAAGACGAACAGCGTACTGGCTACTTGATGTGTTAAGTTCGCTGTCTACCTCAGGCTGGTTACCAAACCAGAAGTAAGTATATTTGTCTGCTTTTACCAACGCACCGGAGTCCGTTGCAATGTAAGTAGAATATAATTCCTTGCTGGTTGCCTGAGAAGTTGTAATGGAATCCACACTGTCTGAAATAAAATAAATGTTGGACACCAGTGGATCGGATGTACAAGCTTTTCCAAAAGTAGTTTTATAACTATTATATGTAGTAGTCTGCTTAACGGTATCAGAAGAATAAACTCCCTTTACATAGTAACCTAATTCCTGTTCGCTTAAGTAAGACATATAATTGGACTTTACATTTTCCAATGCAAGCTCCAAATATTCTACCATCATTTTCATAGTCTGACTTGCAGAATTTTCATAAGTATTGGTAATACCATTGGATGATTTTGTATAGGAAGAAACACCCAAAATAACAATACATACAACCGTTAACATAAAGGCTCCAATTAACTGGGAATGTATTCGCTGAAAAAATGGTATCTCAGATGAAGTCTGCTTGGATTTTGCTTCTTTGGAAGCCTTTGGGTTTAGCGGCTTTGTCTTCGGCATTTTTGGAATTTTTATTTTTGAAGTCTTGTTCGGTTTGTCCTTGTTTTTAGTTTGGAATTTTGATGTATTCATAGTAATATACCTCCTACGCCTCATTATGATATAGTTTTATATAATTTTACCAAAAAACGACGAAAATTTCAATTTGAAATGCATAAATAGTAGAAGAATATATAGGATGATATAGAATGTGAACAAAATGGGGTATAAGGAATACATTTGAAATGAATGTGAAAGGCGAATAGGGAGATTATTCATTTTCACGGCAAAATAAATAAAAAAACCGATTGAATTAGCCTAAAATTATAAAAAACAATAAAAAAATGCAAGAAGCACACTTCTGACTTGCAAAACCATAGGTTATATATTATACTAAAACAAGTGTGGTATTCCACAGAGCAAAAGAATAAAAGAACAAATACAAAACAGAATTAAATTTAAGGTGGTGCAGTTATGTCATTAACATTATCAAAGAAAGCAATGGCAGTTAAGCCGTCATCAACATTAGCGATTACGGCAAAAGCAAAAGAAATGAAAGCAAACGGTGTAGACGTAGTAGGATTCGGAGCAGGTGAACCGGATTTTAATACACCTGACAATATTAATGAAGCAGCAATTCGTGCAATCAACGAAGGATTTACAAAATATACTCCAGCTTCCGGTATTATGGAATTAAAGCAGGCTATCTGTGACAAATTTAAGAAATTTAACAATATTTCTTATGAACCAAGCCAGATTGTAATTAGTAATGGTGGAAAACATTGTTTAACAAATATCTTTGAAGCAATTTTAAATCCTGGTGATGAAGTTATCATTCCTGCACCATACTGGTTAAGCTATCCGGAAATCGTAAAATTAGCAGACGGTGTACCGGTATTTATCCGTGGAGAAAAGAAAGACGGTTACAAAGTAAGCGCAGAACAGATTAAAGCTGCAATTACACCAAATACAAAAGCACTTGTATTAAACACACCAAGCAATCCAACTGGTATGATTTATACTCGTGAAGAATTAGAAGCAATCGCAAAAGTAGTTGTAGAAGCAGATATTTATGTAATTGCTGATGAAATGTATGAAAACTTATTATATAATGGAGCAGAACATGTAAGTATTGCTTCTTTAGGTGAAGAAATTTACAAGAGAACAATTACATGTAGTGGTGTGGCAAAAGGATATGCCATGACAGGATGGAGAATCGGATATATCGGTGCTAGTGCAGAATTAGCAAAGGTTATGGGAAGTTTACAGAGTCATCAGACATCCAATCCAAACTCTATCGCTCAGAAAGCAGCATTGGAAGCAATCAGTGGACCACAGGATACGGTAGAAAAAATGCGTCAGGAATTTGACAAACGTAGAAAATATATGTATGACAGATTCTGCAAAATGCCACACGTTTCTACATTAGAACCACAGGGTGCATTCTATGTATTCGTTGATGTAACAGAAGCATGTGAAAAAGAATACAAGGGTGAAAAGATTGAAACAGCAGCAAAACTTGCTGAAATTTTAATCAACGATTACTCTGTAGCAGTAGTACCATGTGCAGATTTCGGATTTGCAGACCATATCAGACTTTCCTATGCAACATCTATTGAACAGATTGAAAAAGGTCTGGACCGTATTGAAGATTTATTGAAATCATTATAAGAGCATATAATATAGAAGAAAAAACACAAGGGTGTCGTCTGGACACCCTTTTTTGAGTATTGGAGGAACCTATGTCAGAAGAAATAAAAAGAGTAAAAAGAGAGTTAATACAAAAAGGAAATATTATTGATTATTATAAAGACCATATCCAGTTGCCGGATGGTCAGATAAGAAAATGGGATTTTATCAAACATAAAGGGGCGGCAGCAGTGGTTGCTGTTACGAAAGAAGGAAAAATTCTTATGGTACGCCAGTATAGAAATGCACTGGACAGATATACCATTGAACTTCCGGCAGGCGGACGTGATACACCAGAGGAACCAACACTTGAATGTGCATCCAGAGAACTGGAAGAAGAAACAGGATATCGCTCAGAAAATTTAGAGTTTTTACTGTCATTGAAGACTACGGTTGCTTTTTGTGATGAGTTGATTGATGTGTATGTAGCCAGAGATTTGATTCCGTCAAAACAAAATCTGGATGAAGATGAATACATTAATGTAGAAGAATATGATTTGGACGAATTATGCCAGATGATATTCGATAAAAAAATTCAGGATTCCAAAACCGTTTCAGGAATATTAGCATATAAATTAAAATACGGAATGGAAAAGTAAAAGGGAATATCAGCTTTCCTTCCTGCATAGATATGTAAAAAAGAAGTACAGGCAGGAGGAAACATGAAACAGACACTTGCAGCAGAACAGCAGAAAATGGGTTTGAGCCGTTTTGTGGGCTTTTTTTGCATTGGCTTTTTGCTGGGCATTATGATAGGAAATTTTCTGATTCCCCAAGCGGGGGGAGAAGCCGGGATTATGAGTGCATATTTTCTGGATAAATTTGAGTATATGGAAATAGAGTGGGCATCGCTCTTTACCTATATTTTGGAAAAACGAATGAAAATATATATCATACTAGTTATCGGAGGTGTGACAGTCTTTGGATGCCTGATGGCATATGGCTATACCACCTGGCTTGGAGTCAGCACCGGTGCGTTTATGAGCATTTGTATACTGCGTATGGGCATGATGGGAATTTTGGTAGGATTGGTATCGCTAATGCCTCAGTACTTAATCTACGTACCGGTATATGTGTTTCTTATCTGGAGAATCAAAGAAAATCACGAATTGCTTGGCAACTGTGTCAGTAAAAAAGAAAAGCAGAGAGTGTGGGTAAAATATTTTATTATAATGCTTGTGGCAGGCGTGGTTTTACTGGCAGGAGTTTTTCTGGAAAGTAGTGTAAATCCATTTCTTATGAAAAAAATATTAAAGTTTATATAATGCTTGCATTTCTGAAAAAGAGTGATTATAATAATATCTACGTGAGTTTTGAACCGAGCGTAATTATAAGAAAAATACGAGGCAAAGATAATGGAACTGGAAATACAGCAATTTATTTTATATTTGGAAAATGTGAAAAGAACATCAGAAAATACAAGAGTATCTTATGAAAGAGATTTACATAAACTGAAGCATTTTTTAAATAGACAGTCAGTGGAAGAGATTGGTGCTATCACTACCACAAACTTAAATTCCTATATACTTTATCTGGAAAAAGAGAAATTTGCACCGAGTACAATATCAAGAAATATTGCGGCAATCAAGTCTTTTTATCATTATTTAACAAAAGATGGAAAGGTATCACAGGATATCGCAGAGGAATTAAAAGCACCTAAGGTAGAAAAAAAAGTAGCAGAAACTTTAACAGAAAAGGAAGTAGAACTTCTGTTACAGCAGCCGAATCTGGAAACAGACAAAGGAATTCGCGATAAAGCGATGTTAGAACTGTTATATGCTACCGGAGTCAGAGTCAGCGAGTTAATTTCTTTGAAAGAAACAGAAGTGAATTTACAGTTAGGATATATTACCTGTAAGGACAGAACAGTTTCTTTTGGAAGCGAAGTGGGAAATGCTTTGAAAGTCTATATAGAACAGGCTCGTGAAGCGTTGATAGGCGAAAAAGAAACAGAATGTCTGTTTGTAAACTGCTCCGGAGGGCAGATGAGCAGACAGGGCGTTTGGAAAGTATTAAAATCCTATGCGAAGAAAGCGGGAATTGAAACCGATATTACACCACATATGATTCGAAATTCATATGCAAAAGCACACCTGAAATAAGGTGTGCTTTTTTGTGGTATAAAATCTATTTTAAAATAAATTTTTATACTAAGTCTGCAATTGTGTAAAGAAGATGTTCAGAATCTTCCCATCCAAGACATGGGTCTGTAATGGATTTTCCATAAACATGGTCACAAATCTTCTGTGTACCTTCTTCGATGTAACTTTCAATCATAACACCTTTTACAAGGTTTTCAACAGCAGAGTCATGCTTACGGCTGTGAAGAACTTCCTTCACGATACGAATCTGTTCACGGAACTTCTTGTTAGAGTTGGAGTGATTTGCATCCACGATAGTTGCAGGATTCTTTAAATCACGTTTTTCGTACATTTCAACTACTTCGATTAAATCTTCGTAGTGGTAGTTTGGATGGCAGCAGCCGTGTGGATCTACAGCACCACGTAAGATAGTATGTGCTAATGGGTTACCGTCTGTTTTTACTTCCCATCCACGGTAAATAAATTCGTGAGATGCCTGTGCAGCTACAACAGAGTTCATCATAACAGATAAATCTCCACCGGTAGGATTTTTCATTCCGGCTGGTACATCCATACCGCTGACAGTTAAACGATGCTGCTGATCTTCTACAGAACGTGCTCCAATGGCAACGTAAGAAAGAATATCAGACAGATAACGGTAATTTTCAGGGTATAACATTTCATCTGCACAAGTAAGACCGGATTCTTCTACGGCACGAATGTGCATTTTACGCATTGCAATCAGACCTGCTAATAAATCTGGGTCTTTTTCTGGGTCTGGCTGATGAACAATACCTTTGTAACCTTCACCGGTAGTACGAGGTTTGTTTGTATAAATTCTAGGAATGATAATTAATTTATCTTTTACTTTTTCCTGAACCTTAGCCAGTCTGTTTGTGTAATCGCAAACAGAATCTTCGTTGTCAGCAGAACATGGTCCGATGATAACTAAGAATTTGTTAGATTCTCCAGTGATTACTTTCTGGATTTCTGCATCACGTTCTTCCTTTAAAGCAACTAAATTTGCAGGAAGCGCATACTGCTCGCGAATTTCTTCGGGAGTTGGTAATTTTTTTATGAATTCAAAGCTCATGTTAATTCTCCTTTGTTATTATGTCGCTTGTGTCAAAACATAAACTATTATAATACAGATTACTGCGATTGTCGATTACTTTTTTTGATTTTACATATTATTTACCAAATTCAGGAAGGAAAGAGAAGGAACAGGAAAATTGCGGTTGTGGACTTACCATATAAATTCTGTTATAATACTTAGAAAACAAAAGATTGGGAGTGGAAATATGGAAAAGAAAGCCTATTTATGGGCGCGGACGCTATGTCATTATGCTGGCGAAACAGAAGAATTTCTGGCGTCCTTTTGGGAAAGACTTCAGGCTTCACAGGGGATATACAGCGAATTTGTGTATTTTCTGGAACATCAGAATTTTTCCGGTGCTTACAATATAGATGGCTGTACCGTAATTGATATTATGATATGGCAGATGGACCGCTTTAAAGTAGAAATGGATATGGGGAAGGCAGATATGCGCTGCAATCATCACAAAATGTTGTTGCTTGCCTTTGATACCATGCTCAAAATGGAAAAAGAACCGGAAAAATATTTGAACCAGATGCGGGAAGATACCGGCTCTGATTACCCGGATAAATTTTAATATTTTGGAGGAACCAATGAAAATTATTATTGCAGGCTGTGGAAAAGTTGGCCAGGAATTGACCGAGCAGCTATCAAAAGAAGGAAATGAAATTACCATTATTGACACTAGGGCGAAAATTGTAAATGAACTGGCAAACAAATATGATATTATGGGAGTCGTGGGGAATGGCGCCAGCCATTTGACGCAGGCGGATGCAGGAATCGAAAAGGCAGATTTGTTTATTGCAGTAACCGGTTCCGATGAACTGAATTTATTGTGTTGTCTGTTGGCAAAGAAGGCCGGCGATTGCCAGACCATAGCAAGAATCCGAAATCCGGAATACAGCCGGGAGGCAACTTACATAAAAGAAGAACTGGGACTTGCCATGGTAATTAACCCGGAGCATGCGGCAGCCATGGAAATTGCAAGAGTATTACGTTTTCCTTCTGCCATAAAGATAGATACCTTTGCCAAGGGAAGAATTGAATTATTAAAATTCCGTATTCAGGAAGAATCTATCTTAAATAACATGACCGTCATGGATATTTCTTTGAAGCTTCGTTGCGATATTCTTGTGTGTGCAGTAGAGCGTGGAGAAGAAGTGTTTATTCCAAGAGGTAATTTTATACTCCAGGAAAAAGATGTGGTAAACATTATTGCAACCCCTCAGAATGCCAGTGGATTTTTTAAGAAAATCGGTGTTGTGACAAATCAGGTAAAAGATGCCATGATTGTAGGCGGTGGTGATATTGCTTTTTATCTGGCAGAAAATCTTCTTCAGATGGGAATTCGAGTGAAAATCATAGATAAGAGTATAGAACGATGCGAACGTTTGTTCGAACTATTGCCGAAAGCGGAAGTAATATGCGGCGATGCTTCAGACCAGAGTATGCTGGTGGAAGAAGGGATGGGACGAACCGCTTCTTTTGTGGCGGTTACGAATATGGATGAAGAAAATATTTTATTATCCATGTTGGCAAAGAAGAAGACAAATGCGAAAGTGATTACAAAAATCAATAACATTGCATTTAATGAAGTAATCGGCGGTTTGGATTTGGATACGATTGTGTGTCCTAAGACTGTTACCGCAGAATATATCGTTCGTTTCGTGCGCGCAATGAAAAATTCCATTGGAAGTAATGTGGAAACCTTATACCGCATTATTGAGGATAAGGCGGAGGCGTTGGAATTTATCATCCGTAAGCAGTCGGATGTGGTAGACAAGCCATTGAAACAGTTAAAAATAAAAAAGAATATTGTAGTGGCATGCATTTACAGAAACCGCAAGGTTATTATCCCAAGAGGGGATGATTCCATACAGGTGGGAGATTCGGTAATTATTGTCACCACAAATACAGGACTAAATGATATAGATGACATTATCAGCAGATAAGAGGTATAACAATGAATTATAAACTAATGAGATATGTAATTGGATGGCTGATTATTTTTGAATCCGTGTTTATGTGCCTGCCTGCCATGGTAGCAGTCATTTATAGAGAAGAAGCCTTTTTCTCGTTTATGCTGTCTATAGGGATTGGGATGCTTTTTGGTGCAACGTTGGTTTGGAGGAAACCGCAAAATAAGCAGATATATGCCAAAGAGGGATTTGTGATTGTAAGTATCAGTTGGATTGTTTTAAGTATATTTGGAGCAATGCCATTTATACTATCCGGAACCATACCAAATGTGGTGGATGCGCTGTTTGAAAGTGTTTCCGGATTTACCACTACAGGTGCAACGATTTTGGGCGATATAGAAAGCGTGGAAAAATCCGTTTTGTTCTGGCGAAGTTTTACCCACTGGATTGGAGGAATGGGTGTACTGGTATTTATTATGGCAGTGCTTCCGTTAGCAGGTGGAAATAATATTTATTTAATGAAAGCAGAGAGTACTGGTCCAAGCATCAGCAAGCTGGTGCCTAAAATGAAAACAACAGCCTTGATTTTATATGGAATGTATTTTTCCATGACAATTCTGGAAATCGTGGTGTTGCTAATTGCGGGAACTGGGTTTTATGATGCGGTAAATATTGCCTTTTCCACAGCCGGTACCGGTGGATTTGCAGTGAAAAATGACAGCCTTGCCAGCTATTCTGCAACCGTACAGAATATCGTTACGGTATTTATGATTTTGTTTGGTGTGAATTTTAATATCTATTATTTGATTTTATGTAAAAAGATTGCAAATGCATTAAAAAACAGTGAATTAAGGGTGTATCTTGGTATTTTAGCGATAGCTACAATATTGGTTGCTATAAATTTGCAGGGATTGTTTGGCAGTTTCAAAGCGGATTTGCAGCAGGCAGCGTTTCAAGTAGCATCGGTTATGACCAGTACCGGATTTATTACTGCGGACTATGATTTGTGGCCGGAATTTTCTAAATCCATACTTGTACTTGTGATGATGATAGGAGCTTGTGCGGGAAGTACCGGCGGTGGAATTAAAGTAGTAAGAGTGATGATTTTATTAAAGACGTTGATAAAAGAGTTGGATACCAGTGTACATTCAAGGTCAATTAAAAAAATTAAATTAAATGGAAGATTTATAGAACACGAAGTTATCCGGTCAGTCAATGTGTTTATGGTGGCATATATAGCACTTTATGTGGTATCCATGCTGATACTTAGTCTGGATAATCTTGATTTCACATCAAACTTTACGGCGGTGGCAGCCATGATAAATAATACAGGTCCTGGATTAGCGGCAGCGGGACCGGTAGAGAATTTTGCGGGCTTCTCCGTATTGTCAAAGCTGGTATGTATTTTTGATATGTTGGCAGGACGATTGGAATTGTTTCCATTATTAGTATTATTTGCCCCGTCCACATGGAGGAAGTAAAGGAGAGTAAGTATGCGAAGCATGGTATTTAAAATGGAACGAGAAGGTCTGGTAAAAGTAGGAGATACGGTGGAAGTAACCGAAGGGGTACTTCCTACCTCCTATTATTATACAATTAAGCCGGCGGTGGCAATGTCTGCCAATTTTAAGTTTAATGAAAGGCTTACAGTAACCACAGGAGTAGTGACAGAGGTGGAAACTTTAAGCAGTGGTTACAACGTTACCGTGGAATTTGATGAATAAAATAGCAAATTCTACTATTGAAATATAGAAACAACTGTGGTATATTGCTCGTTGAGTGGTATCGATAAGAACTGCATCAATGAGCATGAGCTGTCACTACACAACGGAGGTGATAGCGTGAAAATAGGAATTATAGGCGCCGGTAAAGTTGGCACTACTTTGGGACAGTATTTAAAACTCAAAGGAATGGAGATTTCGGGTATTTACAGTAAAACGCTGGAACATGCCACGGACTCTGCTGAATTTATTGGCACAACATATTATGAGAAGCTGGAAGAAATTGTAGCTTTAAGTGATACCTTATTTATTACTACGCCGGATAGCGAGATTGCAGGCGTATGGGATTGCATGAAAGCGTTTGATTTAACTGGAAAAATAGTTTGTCATTTTAGCGGCTCATTATCATCTGATGTTTTCTTGGGGACGGAGGAAACAGGAGCAAGGGTCTGTTCCATCCATCCGATTTATGCGTTCAGCAATAAATATTCCGCTTATCAACAATTTCACAAAGTCAGATTAACCATGGAAGGGGATACCCCGGCGGTAGAAGAAATGAAATCTTACTGGGAAATGCTTGGACATAAGGTAAGAATTATTCGCAAGGAAGATAAGGCAAAATATCATGCAAGTATGAGTATGGCAAGCAATCATGTACTGGCACTGCTAGAGTGTTCCGTTCAATTATTGCAGGATTGTGGCTTTGAAGAAAAGGAAGCCTATCAGTCTTTGGAAACACTGGTATGTGAAAATGCTGCAAACGGTATGAAACATGGTGTAACAGAGGCTCTTACCGGGCCAATCGAGAGAAACGATATGGGTACCGTGGAAAAGCATTTATCCGTACTTTCTGAGGAAGAAGAAAGGATTTACCGCAGCCTTGGAAAAAAACTGGTTGAAATTTCAAAAAGGAAGAATCCGGACAGGGATTACAAAACAATGGAAAGATTATTGGAGGATTAGATAAGTGAAAACAACAGTAAACACATTTAAAAATGCGAAGGAAAAAAAAGAAAAAATCACAATGCTTACTGCATATGATTATTCCACTGCAAAATTGGTAGACGAAGCTGGTGTGGAATCCATTTTAGTAGGAGATTCTCTGGGAATGGTTTGCCTCGGCTATGAAGACACCTTGTCTGTAACCATGGAAGATATGATTCATCACTCCGCTGCTGTGGCAAGAGGAGCAAAAAATGCCATGGTAATCACAGACATGCCATTTATGTCTTACCAGACTTCCGTTTACGATGCGGTGGTCAATGCCGGAAGATTGATGAAGGAAGGCAGAGCCCAGGCGGTGAAGTTAGAAGGCGGTTTGGAGGTATGTCCTCAGATTGAAGCCATCGTAAAAGCTTCCATTCCGGTGTGCGCTCATATTGGACTGACACCTCAGTCAGTCAATGCTTTTGGTGGATTTAAGGTGCAGGGAAAAGAAGAAGCAGCGGCAAAACGTCTGTTAGAAGAAGCAAAAGCGGTAGAGGCTGCAGGTGCTTTTGCAGTGGTATTGGAATGTGTACCGGAAAAACTGGCTACATTTATTACAGAGCAGATTCATATTCCAACCATTGGTATTGGTGCAGGTGCAGGCTGTGACGGACAGGTATTGGTATATCAGGATATGCTTGCTATGTATTCAGATATGGCTCCTAAATTCGTAAAACAGTTTAGAAACGTAGGAGAACAGATGCGCGCAGGTTTCGCAGACTATGTAAAAGAAGTGAAAGAGGGAACTTTCCCGGCAGCAGAGCATACCTTTAAAATTGATGATTCCGTGATTGACAAGCTTTATTAAGATAGAATAGATAAATTACGTAAGAGTGAAAGACAATAAGGAGAGAAGAAAATGCAGATTGTTAAGACTATTGACGAAGTAAGAAGTGCTGTAAAACAGTGGAAAAAGGAAGGACTTAGTGTAGGGCTTGTTCCTACCATGGGATTTTTACATGAAGGACATAAGAGTCTGATTGAACGTGCCGTAAAGGAAAATGACCGTGTGGTAGTCAGCGATTTCGTAAATCCTACCCAGTTCGGACCAACAGAAGATTTGGCAAGTTATCCAAGAGATTTGGACAGAGATGCAAAACTTTGCGAAGATGCAGGGGCTGCACTGTTATTTAATCCGGAACCGGAAGAAATGTATTTTGATGACAGAACCACTTCTGTTAACATGGAAGGACTGACCAAAGAGCTTTGCGGAAAATCCCGTCCAATTCATTTTTCCGGCGTATGTACCGTGGTTTCTAAATTATTTAATATTGTAACACCGGACAAAGCTTATTTCGGACAGAAAGATGCCCAGCAGTTAGCGGTAATCAAAAGAATGGTTCGTGATTTGAATTTTGATATTGAAATTGTAGGATGCCCAATCATCCGAGAAGAAGATGGTCTTGCAAAAAGCTCCAGAAACACTTATTTAAGTGAAGAAGAAAGAAAAGCAGCCGTAATCTTAAATCAGTCCTTAAAAATCGGAAAAGAAATGATGGAAAACGGCGAAACTGATGCAAAAAAAGTAAAAGACGCCATTGTGAAAAACTTATCAACAGAGCCATTGGCAAAAATTGATTATGTAGAAATTGTTGATTTCAACACCATAGAGCCAATCCAGGTTATAAAAAAACCAGTATTAACCGCCATTGCCGTATACATCGGAAAAACCCGTTTAATCGACAACGTTATCTTAAACAATGAGGACTGCTGATAAAGACACAAACAGACTGTGCAAGCTCGCTTGCTAAAGGCTGTTTGCGGCTTTATCAATTGGACGAATGTCCAAAAACTCAAAATACCTGCTTTTTAGGCATTTTGAGTTTGCAGTCCGGATTAGCTAAAAACCAAAACAAACCAAATACACCCTCATATATAGTAAGGAGAAAAAATATGACAATTACCATGTTAAAAGGAAAGATTCACAGAGCAGTTGTAAAACAGGCAGAATTAAATTATGTAGGAAGCATCACTGTGGACCCGGAACTTATGGAAGCAGCCAATATTTATGAATACGAAAAAGTACAGATTGTAGACGTGGAAAACGGAAACCGTTTTGAAACCTATACCATTGCAGGAGAACCAGGCAGCGGAATGATTTGTTTAAATGGTGCCGCAGCAAGACAGGTACAGGTAGATGACCATATCATTATCATGGCATACTGTGAAATGACTCCGGAAGAAGCAAAAACACATAAGCCACATGTAGTGTTTGTGGACGGAGAAAATAAGATTGCCAAAACTTCACGTTATGAAAAATACGGAGAACTTTCACCAATTCTTTAAAATGTAAGAAAAGAGAAAGATAAGACGAAAGGAAGAAAACAATATGTTACAGGGGAAAACGGTAGTACTGGGCGTTACCGGAAGCATTGCTGCTTATAAAATTGCTAATTTGGCCAGTATGCTGGTAAAACTTCATGCAGACGTACATGTGCTGATGACACAAAATGCCACTAATTTTATCAATCCTATCACCTTTGAAACACTTACCAACCATAAATGTCTGGTAGATACCTTTGACCGAAATTTTAATTACAATGTGGAACACGTATCTCTGGCAAAAAAAGCGGATGTGTTGTTAATTGCTCCGGCATCTGCCAACGTAATTGGAAAGATGGCCAACGGAATTGCAGACGATATGCTTACCACTACAGCTCTTGCCTGCAGATGCAAGAAAATTATTGCTCCTGCCATGAATACGAATATGTTTGTAAATCCAATTGTGCAGGATAATATTGAAAAATTAAAGCGTTTCGGCATGGAAGTCATTGAACCGGATGTGGGCTATTTGGCATGTGGTGATACCGGCGCAGGAAAGATGCCGTCCGAAGCCGTGCTGTTAGACTATATTTTAAAAGAAATTCACTATGAAAAGGATATGGCAGGGCTGAAAGTTTTAGTGACTGCGGGAGCTACAAGAGAAGCCATTGACCCGGTACGTTTTATTTCCAACCATTCCACCGGAAAAATGGGAATTGCCATCGCAAGAACTGCCATGGAACGTGGTGCAGAGGTAACCTTGGTTGCCGGAAGCGTATCCGTAGATTTACCTCCGTTTGTGAAGGCGATTCCGGTGGTAAGTGCCAAAGATATGTTTGAGGCAGTGGCAGCAGAAGCGGATAAGCAGGATATTATTATCAAGGTGGCAGCGGTGGCAGATTTTACACCGGTACACACTGCCGATGAAAAGATAAAGAAAAAGGGCGAGGGTGCAACCTTAGAGCTTACCAATACCACAGATATTTTAAAATATCTTGGAGAACACAGAAAAGAACATCAGTTCTTGTGTGGATTTTCCATGGAAACACAGAATATGCTGGAAAATTCCAGAGCCAAGTTAGAGAAAAAGAACATTGATATGATTGTGGCAAACAACCTGAAAGTAAAAGGTGCCGGTTTTGGCACAGACACTAATGTGGTAACCATGATTACAAAAGAAGAAGTAAAAGAACTGGAACTGATGGATAAAGCGAAAGTTGCAGAAGAAATTTTAACTTATATTATAGAACAAAGAGGATAACTATATGAACTTATTGACTGCTTCAAAAATTACAAAGGCGTATACCGATAAGGTGCTGTTAGACCAGGTGGATTTCTCCATCGATGATAAGGAAAAAATAGGTGTGATTGGCATTAATGGAACCGGAAAATCGAGTCTTTTAAAACTGCTGGCAGGAAAAGACCAAGTGGATGAAGGTGAATTGATTTTAGGTAACCATGTAGTGATTAATTATCTGCCTCAAAACCCGGAGTTTCCAAAAGGTATCACCATTTATGATTATGTGGCAGACAACAATGCGGCAGGTGGCGGCACATGGGAGGTAGAAGGCGAAAGCAAGCGTATTTTAAATATTTTGGGCTTTGATAAATATGACATTCCGGTAGATATTTTATCCGGAGGTCAGAAAAAGAAAGTTGCTTTAGCGGCGGCATTGTTAAAACCTTGTGATATTTTGATATTGGACGAGCCTACCAACCATTTAAATAATACCATGGTGTTGTGGCTGGAAAATTATTTAAAAGCAAGACGTGGCGCTCTTGTTATGGTTACTCATGACCGTTATTTCCTTGACCGTGTATGCAACAAGATTGTGGAAATAGACCGTGGGAAGCTGTACAGCTACCAGACGAACTTTGAAGGCTTTCTGGAATTGAAAGCCCAAAGAGAAGACATGGAGCTTGCTACCTATAAAAAGAATAAAAATATTCTCCGCACAGAATTAGAATGGATTCGCCGAGGTGCTCAGGCACGTTCCACCAAGCAAAAAGCCAGAATTGAGCGCTTTGAGGCATTGAAAGATATCAAAGCGCCGGAAAAGACAGAGAGTGTAGAGTTATCGTCAGTATCTTCCAGACTGGGAAAAAAGACCGTAGAACTTTCCGGTATTTGCAAAGGTTATGAGGACCGCACGTTGATTCGCGATTTCTCTTACATATTTTTGCGTAATGACCGGATTGGAATAGTAGGGGAAAACGGTTGCGGAAAAAGTACGCTGATGAAAATTATCGTAGGAGAGCTGGAACCGGACGCAGGTTATGTGGAAGTGGGACCAACGGTAAAGATTGGCTATTTTTCACAGGAAAATGAAAAACTGGACGATACCATGCGTGTGATTGACTATATTAAGGAAACTGCGGAATTTGTCCGAACTGAGGAAGGACTTGTTTCTGCTTCAAAAATGTTGGAACGTTTCCTGTTTGACAGTACATTGCAGTATTCTAAAATAGAAAAGCTTTCCGGTGGCGAAAAAAGAAGACTGTATTTGCTGAAAATCCTTATGGAAGCTCCAAACGTGCTGATATTGGATGAACCTACCAATGATTTGGATATTCAGACGTTGGGGATTTTAGAAGATTATCTGGAAAATTTCGACGGCATTGTAATTACCGTTTCCCATGACCGATATTTTCTGGATAAAATTGTAGACCGCATATTTGCGTTTGAACATGGTGTATTAAAGCAATACGAAGGCGGTTACAGTGATTATCTGGAAAAAGCAGGAAATCCTTACGAAGAAATTACCGTGAAAAAATCATCTAAGGAAGCCGCTGTAGCATACAAAGAACGTCCACGAGAAAAGAAACTGAAATTCACATACGCAGAACAGAAAGAATACGAAACCATTGAAGAAGATATAGAAAAGTTAGAAATAAGAGTAAGCGAGCTGGAGCAGGAAATTTTAAAAGCAGCTACGGATTTTGTGAAATTAAATGAACTTTCCAAGGAAAAGGAAGAAAAAGAAAACTTACTGGAAGAAAAGATGGAGCGTTATGTGTACCTGATGGAGCTGGCAGAAAAAATTGAGGCTTCGGGCGGGAAATGTTAATTGTAAACATCGGTATCTGCGACAATGTGAAAAAAGTATTAGCGACCATAGCTGAGAGCGGAGTAAAAGAACTGGTGGTTCAGCCCACATATTTGATGAAGGGGCTGCACTATCAGGAATTGCAGAAAGATATCGCAAGTTATTCCAATACATTTGAAAATATTGTGGTTGGCGAACCGTTATTAAGCAGTGAACAAGATTTCCGGAAAGTGATAAGCACGATAACAGAAAAAACTGCAGAATATGATGACGGAAAGACTGCCATTTGCCTGGTAGGTCATGGCACAGAAGCAAATGCGAACCAAGTATACGCTAAGATGCAGAAAATGCTTGGGGAATCAGGATATAGCAATTATTATATAGGAACGATAAAAGCCATGCCTACAGTGACGGATGTGCTAGAAACAATCCAAAACAAAGCCTACCAAAGAGTAATATTACAGCCATTGATGATTGCCGTTGGGAATCACACATATCATGACATTGCAGGAGAAAAAGAAGGTTCTTGGAAGAACGTTTTCAAACAGGCAGGATATGAAGTGGAATGTGTGTTGTGTGGTCTGAGTGAATTGGAAGCTGTTCAGGCACTTTTTAGAGAGCATGCACAGGATGCGGTAGAAAGATGCAAAGGGGATTAAAGTAAAAGATGGGAAAGAAAAAGAACAAATGTCCATTTTGTGACAGCAAAATGGTTTTAAATAATAACAGATATAAATGTATAAAATGTGGCTATTCAATATCCGATAGCAGTGTGGTTTCTAACAGTAGCCTGGGGGGCAGCAGTACCACAACGGGCAGTAATACGAACTACAGTCAAAATGTAAGACGCCCCAGACAACAGAGTAGCATAGGTGGTAAAAAGGTATGGCGGATGGTAGTATCAGCCATCCTTCTCACACTTGGTCTACTTGGAGTAGCATTGGAATATATGCCGGGGCGAAGTGTGTTAAATGATTATGAGTATAATGATTACGATGACATGGCAAGTGACTGGAGCGATGAATATGACACAGAAAAAGGACGGGACAGTTATCTGCCTGAATCAGAACTTTTCCGGAAATTCGTTTCCGAAGTATTTCAAAAAGATTATACAAAGGTATCGAAAAAAGAATATGCAAGCATTACAAGTATTTGCCTGAATGATGACTATAATATTAGCTATAGCATTGACGATGGTGAAGAAAAAGTAATTTATTTTGGAGAATATCTCAGTGAAGATATGGAAGATTTGCAATGCTTTCCGAACTTGAAAAAAATAGATATATCAAATGGTTCTTACAGCGTGCACGGGGATTGGTTGAATAAATTGATATATTTAGAAGAAATTGCCACCAGAGAATCACCGGCATCCCTTGCAGAGTGGATTGATAATAAAGAAAACATTCGAAGCATTACTGTTGGCTATGACTTCCTGACAAGTTCTTTGGAAGGAATAGAAGAATTTACCAATTTGGAAGCTCTTTATGTGGAAACAGACCAGATTGAAGATGTAAGCTGTTTAAGTAGTCTGGAACATCTGGAAACACTGGTGATTGAAGATGGAAACATGATAGATAATTTCGGAACACTGGCATCCTTAAAAAATCTTAAAAAGCTTTCCATTACAGCAAAAGGCTTGAAAAATATAGATTTTATGGATGACATGGCTCAACTGGAAGATGTGACAATCTGCGAAAGTTCCATAAAAAGCATAGAGCCGTTAAGAAGTCATAAGGATAAATTAAAACAGTTAACTTTAATGGAAAACTATGATGTGACAGATTACAGTCTGATAGATGAATTTACAGGGCTGGAAGAAGCTTCTATCGGATTTAGTTACGATGATACGTTGCCAACCTTTGCAGGAATGACAAATATGAAAAAACTCCATGTACATGGTGCAAGGGAGATTACTTTTATAGGAAATGCTGTGAATGTAACAGAACTTACCCTTTCCTATAGCGAATTGAATGATTTAACGCCCTTAAATCAGTTGAAGAATTTAAAAATATTACATATAAATGATGCAAGAAGCTATACAAAATCCTTGTCATCATTAATGCAGCTTACAGGACTGGAGATTCTGGATATCAGCAAAACACATATATTTGGCTATGTAGAGGAATTGTTATCTTTGCCAAATTTACAGGAATTTTATATGGATGAATGTTATGTGGCTTTTGATTTTAACAAATTAACCGGCAATGAAAATTTAAAAATATTAAGTATGAATGCGGTAGATTTGTGTGATTACGGGCCGGAATACGATCCGAACCACTACTATGCAAATGGGGAAGAAACGAAGATTAATATTTCCGATTATGCACAAGCGTTTCAAAAGTTCCCTAATTTAACAGGACTTTACTTACGGGATACTGAACTGGAAAATGTTGAATTTGCAAGAGGACTTTCAAAACTGGAAATGCTGGATATTTCAGATAATTATATTTCCAGCGTGGCACCACTGACCGAACTGGAAAATTTAAATGTGCTGTGGTGCGAAGATAATGATATCACAGATTTGGACGAACTTGGAGAAACTGTGAAAATCATACAAGAATAAAAAGTATGAAATTCGGTTGCATTTATAAAAATCTTATGATATAATATGCGAGGCAAAAAAACACATGTGTGGATTTCAGACTGGTGCCTGCATGCAGGTGGTCTGTTGGTAATCGGAAGCACATGAACGAAAACAACCAAATGGAGGAAAGAAAATGAGCGTTATTTCAATGAAACAGTTACTTGAAGCAGGTGTACATTTTGGACATCAGACAAGAAGATGGAACCCTAAGATGGCAGAATACATCTACACAGAAAGAAATGGTATTTATATCATCGACTTACAGAAATCTGTAGGTAAAGTAGATGAAGCTTACAAAGCAATCGCTGACATCGCAGCAGATGGTGGTACAATTCTTTTCGTTGGTACAAAGAAGCAGGCTCAGGATGCTATCAAAACAGAAGCAGAACGTTGCGGAATGTACTATGTAAATGAAAGATGGTTAGGAGGTATGTTAACAAACTTCAAAACTATCCAGCAGAGATGTGCAAAATTAAAAGAAATCGAAACAATGATGGAAGATGGAACAGCAGATGTTCTTCCAAAGAAAGAAGTTATTGAATTAAAGAAAGAACTTGCTAAATTGGAAAAGAACCTTGGCGGTATCAAGAACATGAAGAAACTTCCAGATGCTATCTTTGTAGTAGATCCAAAGAAAGAAAGAATCTGTATTCAGGAAGCACATACATTAGGTATTCCGTTAATCGGTATCGCAGATACAAACTGTGATCCAGAAGAATTAGATTATGTAATCCCAGGTAACGATGATGCAATCCGTGCAGTTAAACTTATCGTTTCTAAGATGGCAGATGCTGTTATCGAAGCTAACCAGGGAGAACAGCTTGCTACAGAAGAAGTTGCAGAAGAAGCAGTAGCAGAATAATTACATTACTGAAAACGGAGGAATAAAAAATGGCTATCACAGCAGCAATGGTAAAAGAATTAAGAGAAATGACTGGCGCAGGTATGATGGATTGTAAGAAAGCTTTGACTGCAACAGAAGGTGATATCGAAAAAGCAGTTGAATTCTTACGCGAAAAAGGACTTGCTACAGCACAGAAAAAAGCCGGAAGAGTAGCAGCAGAAGGTCTTGTTGCAACAACTCTTACAGAAGATGCAAAGAAAGCAGTAGTTGTAGAAGTTAATGCAGAAACAGACTTCGTTGCAATGAACGAAAAATTCCAGAACTATGTTGCAGAAGTTGCAGCACAGGCTTTAAATACAACAGCAACAGATATCGAAGCATTCTTAGCTGAGCCATGGGCATTAGATACAAGCAAGACTGTAAATGAAGCTTTAGCAGCACAGATTGCTGTTATCGGTGAAAATATGAACATCAGAAGATTCGAACAGGTTACAGAAGAAAACGGTTTCGTTGCTTCTTACATCCATGCAGGTGGAAAGATTGGTGTTTTAGTAGATGTTGAAACAGATGTTGTAAATGATGACATCAAAGAAATGGCTAGAAACGTAGCTATGCAGGCAGCTGCTTTAAAACCACTTTACACAAGCAGAGATGAAGTAGATGCTGATTACATCGAAAAAGAAAAAGAAATCTTAAGAACACAGGCTAAGAACGAAAAACCAGACGCTAACGATAAGATTATCGACGGTATGGTTATGGGACGTATCAACAAAGAATTAAAAGAAATCTGTCTTTTAGATCAGGTATACGTGAAAGCTGAAGATGGAAAGCAGACTGTAAGCAAATATGTGGAAGAAGTAGCAAAAGCTAACAACGCTAAGATTACAATCAAGAAATTCGTTCGTTTTGAAACAGGCGAAGGAATTGAAAAAGTAGAAACAGACTTTGCTGCAGAAGTTGCTGCACAGTTAGGCTAATTAGCAAAATAAATAGAAATGCATACTGTCTACGTTAAGACGGTTGCACTTTTGAAAAGTCCTTGGTATTGTCGACTTGTCGACGATTTCAAGGGCTTTTCTATAGGTATTATATGGAAAAGAAAAGACATCTATATAGAGGAAAGAAAAACTTAGATTACGAAAATGCCTTTAGTGACAAGAAAGAGAGTCAGAAGAAAATAAAGGAACATATGCGAAAAGTAAAAGAAAGTTTGACGAAAGAAAATATTTGAAAAATTAATACTGTACGAATAACTGAAAATATGTTATTATATAGCATGGTACTTCGTGTTTAAAGGGATAAGGATAATCAGGATTTGATTATCCTTATCTTTAAGAGGTCAGAAAGAAAAGTCTATAACGGAGAGTAGGATGGAACAGATTAATGACAAAAACGAAGAATTAGAAAGAAGAAAAAAGCGTGTAAAAAATATAAAACACGCAATTATAATTACCTTGATAAGTGTAATACTAATTCCTATCATTATGTGTATCTGCCTGTTGTTTAAGGTAAGTACCATGCAAAAGCAGATTGACCAGTTATACGAAATGCGGGAAAATATAAAAAAGGAAGAACAGTTGGCTCAGGAAGAAGCGGAAAAAAGAGAACAAATTGAAGCGGAAATTCTTGCCAGCAGACTTCCGGAAACTACAGAAACAGAGGATACTTCTGAACCGGAAGGTGATGGAAGAAAAAAGGTGTATCTTACATTTGATGATGGACCTAGCACCGGAACAGAAGAAATTCTTGCAATTTTGCGACAGTATAATGTAAAAGCAACATTTTTTGTGGTTGGAAAAGAAGATAATTATTCCATGGAGATGTATAAGAAAATTGTGGAAGAGGGGCATACATTAGGAATGCATTCTTATTCCCATCAGTATAGTACGATATATCAGTCTGTGGAAGATTTTTCCAAAGACATTGAAAGACTGGAAGCACTGTTGAAAAAAGCAACAGGGGAAGATGTCAAATTGTTTCGTTTTCCGGGAGGAAGTAGCAATTTGGTTAGCAATATTGGTATGCAGGAATTTATTAAATACTTAAATGATGAAGGAATTACATACTTTGACTGGAATGTTTCCAGTGGAGATGCCACAAGCAAGTCTTTGGAGCCGGAAGCACTGGTTCAGAATGTGGTTCAGGATGTGGGGATATATAAAAATTCAGTGGTCCTGATGCACGATGCCATAGACAAGCCAAACACGGTAGAGGCACTTCCAATGCTGTTAGAGGAGTTAAAGAAAATGGATGTGGATATTCTTCCAATCACAGAAGATGTAAAACCGATACAGCATATCAAAGCAGATGAGTTGGAAAACAATTAAAAGGGAGAGAATGGAGGAATACAGATGAGTTTTTTTAAAGATTTTAAAGAGGATTTATCTCAGGCAGTCAGTGAATTGATGCCTTCTGAGGAGGAAATGCTGGCAAAGCTGGAGGAAAAGGAAGATAGAGAGAAACCAACAGACATTGCGGAAGAATTTGTGATTCCGGATGAAGAACCGGAAGTACTTTCTGATGCAATCCTTTTTGAAACACCGGTAGTTACAGAAGAATTTGTGATTCCGGATGAAACAACAAGTTTTACAGAAGAAGCGGCAGAGGTTTCTGAAGAAAGCATTTCTGAAGAAATTAGCTCTGAGGAAGTAGCAGAAGAAACACCAGAAATTTTCCAGATGGAAATTCCGGAAATGACAGAAGAAATTGCAGAACCGGAAGTATCTGAAATGACAGAGGAAATGGAAGAAACTACACCAGAGTTAATCGAATTGCCGGAAGAAGTGGCAGAAGAAACCATTCCTGAATTGATTTTAGACGAGGCAGTAGAATCTGTAGAAGAAATGATTCCGGAAGAAATTGCAGTGGAAGAATCTATGACAGAAGAAACAGTATCAGAGGAAATGATATCGGAATTGTTAGATTTACCGGAAGAAGAAACAATTTCTGAATCAGAAGTAGAAGAAGTACAGGAAGAACTGATTTTGGATATTGAAGAACAGCCAGAAGAAACAGCAGAAGCGACAGAAGAAACAGTTTCTGAAACAGACATGATTATGGATGAATTTATTATACCGGAAGAAACAGTAGATGGTATAGCACCGGAAGAAGAAATGCTGGAAGAAGTGGCAGCAGAAGAAGTAATGGAAGAAGTTGTTCAAGAAGTTTTAGAGTTTCCAGAAGAAACAGTTGCGGTAGAAGAAGAACCAGTGGCAGTAGAGGAAATGATGGAAGAAGTTGTGGAAGAACCGGCAAAAGAAGCTGATTTATTTGCAGAACTTCATACAGAAGAAATTAAATTAGAGGAAGAAGAATTAACATTGGAAGATTTCATGAAAGAAAATGAGATAATAGATGAAACAACAAACCAGGAGGAAAATGAAATGTCAATGGAAGCAAATGAAATGGAAAGTTTAGTAGAGGAACAGTCAACAATTATGAATGACGGAACTCCAACAAGTGAAGATGTAGCGGTAATCACAAAGGGAATGAGAATCAAAGGTGATGTAGAATCTGATGGTTCTATCGAAGTTGTAGGTGATATTACCGGTAATATCACATGTAAAGGAAAACTTACTATTTCTGGTAAAGTAAACGGTAACTCAAGAGCAGCAGAAATCTTTGTAAATCAGGCAAGAATCGAAGGAGAAATCTGCAGCGACGAAACAGTAAAGGTTGGAAATGGAACAGTTATTATCGGTAACATTTCTGCTACATCTGCAGTAATTGCAGGTGCCGTAAAAGGTGATATTGACGTGAACGGACCGGTAGTAGTGGACACATCTGCAGTTGTTATGGGTAATATCAAATCCCGTTCTGTACAGATTAACAGCGGTGCAGTTATCGAAGGTACATTCTCACAGTGCTACAACAGCGAAGTGGATGTACAGGGAATCTTTGACGAAAAATAAGAGGACGAATAGATGAAACGAGTATTATTAAAATTAAGCGGTGAAGCTCTTGCAGGAGATAAGAAAACAGGATTTGATGAACCAACAGTAACAGAGGTGGCAAATCAGGTAAAGCAGTTGGTAGATTCCGGAATTCAGGTGGGAATTGTAATTGGCGGCGGTAATTTCTGGAGAGGAAGAACCAGTGAAACAATCGAACGTACCAAAGCAGACCAGATTGGAATGTTGGCTACAGTGATGAACTGTATTTACGTTTCTGAAATCTTCCGTTCTGTAGGGATGATGACACAGGTTCTGACACCTTTTGAATGTGGCAATTTTTCAAAGCTTTATTCCAAGGATAGAGCAGAAAAGTATTTTTCCAAAAATATGGTAGTGTTTTTTGCAGGCGGTACAGGACATCCTTATTTCTCAACAGATACAGCAACTGTGTTAAGAGCGATTGAAATCGAAGCAGATGTGATTCTGTTGGCAAAAGCTATTGATGGCGTATATGACAGCGATCCAAAGGTAAATAAGGATGCTAAGAAATACGATGAAATTTCCATCGATGAAGTGGTGGCAAATAAGTTGGCAGTAGTGGATTTAACTGCATCTATTATGTGTATGGAAAACAAGATGCCTATGATGGTATTCGGTTTAAATGAAAAGAATAGTATTGTAAATACCGTAAACGGTAAATTTACAGGTACAAAAGTAACTGTTTAGGAGGAAATCAAGACAATGGATGAAAGATTAGTACAGTATGATGAAAAAATGAAGAAATCATATGAAAATTTAATCAGTGAGTTAGGCACCATCAGAGCAGGTAGAGCCAATCCTCATGTATTAGATAAAATCAAAGTAGATTATTACGGAACACCATCAACCTTACAGCAGGTTGCCAATGTAACAGTTCCAGAACCAAGAATGATTCAGATTCAGCCTTGGGAAGCTTCTTTGGTAAAAGAAATTGAAAAAGCAATTCTTTGCTCAGATTTAGGGATTAACCCTACTAATGATGGAAAAATCATTCGTTTGGTTTTCCCTGAACTTACAGAAGACAGAAGAAAAGAACTTGCGAAAGATGTAAAGAAAAAAGGGGAACAGGCAAAAGTTGCTGTTCGTAACATCAGACGTGATGGAAACGATGCATTAAAGAAATTGGGTAAAACAGAAATTTCCGAAGATGAAGTGAAAGATTTGGAAAACCAGTTACAGAAATTAACAGATAAATATATTGCAGAAGTCGATAAAGCGATTGATGAAAAATCAAAAGAAATACTTACTGTATAAGTTTTATGGGGGCATAGTAGACTTACTGTGCCCCATAAGTTTTACATAGAACAAGGTAAGTACTACCTGATAATGAGAGAAATTGGAGGATTTAGGATGAATATACCTAATCATGTGGCAATTATATTAGATGGAAACGGACGCTGGGCAAAAGCTAAGGGAATGCCTAGAAATTACGGTCATGCACAGGGCAGTAAAAATGTGGAAGTAATCTGCGAAGAAGCTTACAAAATGGGTGTTCAGTATCTTACAGTGTACGCATTTTCTACAGAAAACTGGAAGCGTTCCAAGGATGAAGTAGATGCTTTGATGAAGCTTTTGAGAAATTACATGAAAACATGTATAAAAACAGCACAAAAGAATAAAATGTGTGTAAAAGTAATTGGCGATATCACAAAACTGGATGAAGATATCAGAAACAGAATTTTAGAGCTGGAAGAAGCCACAAAGGATAACGATGGACTTCACTTTCAAATTGCAATTAATTACGGAAGTCGTGACGAGATAAGACGTGGTATCACAAAACTGGCAGAAGATGTGAAAGCTGGCAAATTAGAACCGGAAGCGATTACAGAGGAATGTATTGCAGGATATTTGGATACCAAAGGAATTCCGGATCCGGATTTACTGATTCGTACCAGTGGAGAACAGCGCCTGTCAAATTACTTATTATGGCAATTAGCTTACACAGAATTTTATTTTACAGATATTCATTGGCCTGATTTTGGCAAAGAAGAACTGGCAAAAGCGATTGCTCATTATAACAAAAGAGAACGTAGATACGGAGGCGTAAAGGAGGAGTAGTATGTTTAAAACAAGGTTAATCAGTGGAATTGTTCTGGTAATTATTCTGGCTGTTGCACTTAGTATGGGTGGAAATATCTTGTGGAGTCTTACTCTTTTCATTTCGCTTGTCGGTCTGGTTGAAATAAACCGGGTATTAAAAAATCAAAAAAATATACTTGGAATTCTTTCTTATATTATAAGCATACTATTTTATGGATGTTTATGGCTGGGAGAAAATAAGGTATGCAATCTGATTTCAGAAAATAATTATTTTGAAATTACAGCCATAGCATATTTGATTCTTTTGATGGCTGTATACGTTTTTACATTTCCAAAATACAAGGCAAGCGATGTATGGCTTTCCTTCTTTGGATTTTTCTATGTAAGCGTTATGCTTTCCTTTATTTATAAGATAAGAATGGTAGATGAATACGGACAGTATTTAGTGTGGCTTGTGTTTGTATGTTCCTGGGTATGTGATACTTCTGCTTATTGTGTGGGAATGTTATTGGGAAAACATAAACTGGCACCGAAATTAAGCCCGAAGAAATCCGTGGAAGGTTCTATTGGCGGTATTGCAGGTTCTGCGATTGTAGGTGCGGTGTATGGTTATGCACTAAGAAATAATATACAGACAGCAGTTAGTCCGATGGTACTGTTTGCGTTAATTGGGGCAGTAGGAGCAGTAATTTCCCAGATTGGTGATTTGGCAGCTTCTGCTATCAAGCGTAATTACGATATCAAAGATTATGGAACATTGATTCCGGGTCATGGTGGAATTTTAGACCGCTTTGACAGCGTGATTTTTACAGCACCGGTGATTTATTTTTTATTTGTAGTTTTTGCATAAAGCACCATAGGAAGAAAAGAGGTTAAAAAACAGTATGAAGAATATAGCTATCATTGGCTCTACAGGTTCCATAGGAACCCAGACGTTAGAAGTAGTTCGGGCAAATGATGATTTAAAAGTAATTGCATTGGCAGCCGGAAATAATGTGGAATTGTTGGAAAAACAGGTGAGAGAATTTAAACCTGTCTATGCATGCATGTCAAGTGAAGAAAAAGCAAAGGAATTGCGGGAGAAACTCTCAGACATGCCGGTAAAAGTACTTTGCGGTATGGAGGGCCTGTTAGAAATTGCAGTGATTCCGGAAGTGGAAATTTTAGTGACTGCCATTATGGGAATGATTGGAATTCGTCCTACCATTGCAGCCATTGAAGCAGGAAAGGATATTGCACTGGCAAATAAGGAAACACTTGTTACTGCAGGTCATATTATTATGCCGTTGGCAAAAGAGAAAAATGTGCAGATTCTTCCGGTAGACAGTGAACACAGTGCTATTTTCCAGTCACTTCAGGGTGGAAAAAAGGAACAGGTAAGTAAGTTGTTACTAACTGCTTCCGGCGGCCCTTTCCGTGGAAGAAAAAGAGAAGACTTGGTTAACATTCAAGTGGAAGATGCGCTGAAACATCCAAACTGGGCAATGGGAAGAAAAATCACAATCGATTCCTCTACCTTGGTCAATAAAGGTTTGGAAGTAATAGAAGCAAAATGGCTCTTTGGAATGGATTTGGAACAGATTGAAGTGGTGGTACATCCTCAGAGCGTAATTCATTCCATGGTAGAATACAAGGATGGTGCGGTAATTGCACAGCTTGGGACACCGGATATGAAGCTTCCAATTCAGTATGCTTTATATTATCCGGATAGGAAATTTTTGGCGGGAGAAAGATTGGATTTTGCAAAAATGGGTACAATGACTTTTGAAAAGCCGGATATGGAAACTTTCCGTGGACTGGCATTGGCATTGGAATCCTCAAAAGCAGGCGGTTCTATGCCGACTGTTTACAATGCGGCCAATGAATTGGCAGTTGCTAAATTCTTAGACAAAAAGATAAAATATTTAGATATTATAGAAATTATAGAAACATGTATGAAAGCACATAAGATAATAGAAAATCCATCTGTAGATGAGATTTTAGAAGTAGAAAAATCCGTATATGAAATGATTGAGAGCAGGTGGTAAAGTGAAAATAGTATGGTCGTTACTTATATTTAGTGTTGTTGTAATTATACATGAGTTAGGTCATTTTCTGTTGGCAAAAAAGAATGGTATTTGTGTAACCCAGTTTTCCATTGGAATGGGACCAAGAATTGTGCATTTCAAAAAAGGGGAAACAGAATATTGTATCAAGCTGCTTCCTTTTGGTGGGTCCTGTATGATGCTTGGGGAAGATGGAATGACTACCGAAGAAGATTATGATAAATCAAGGTCTTTTCAGGAAAAATCAGTGTGGGCAAGAATTTCAGTAATTGCTGCCGGACCGATTTTTAACTTCATTTTGGCATTTATCTTTTCAATTATCTTAATTGCTTGTATGGGATACGATGCACCAACCATCGGTGAAGTTCTCGACGGCTACCCTATGCAGGAAGCCGGTTTACAGGCAGGAGATAGAATTGTAAAATTAAACAATGAATCTGTGAAAGTTTACCGTGAAGTAAGTCTGTTTATGCAGTTAAACGGTGGAGAAGAAATCCAACTTACTTACGAACGTAATGGTGAAAAAAATACAGTAACTATTACTCCAAAGTACGATGAAGAAGCAGGATATTACTTGATGGGAATGCGTCCAAACGACAGAGTGAAAGGAAACGCAATTACTACCTTAAAGTACAGTGTATATGAAGTGCGCTGGTGGATTAAATATGTATTTAAAAGTATTAGTATGTTAATCACCGGACAGGTAAAAGCAACAGAATTACAGGGACCGGTAGGAATCGTAAGTGTTATCAGCGATACTTATGAGCAGAGCAGCCAGTATGGTACCTTTACCGTGGTGATGAATATGTTGTATTTTGCAATTCTGCTGACAGCAAACTTGGGAGTAATGAATTTAATTCCATTCCCGGCACTGGATGGTGGAAGATTGGTATTCCTTATTATCGAAGCAATTCGAGGTAAGAAAATTCCACCGGAAAAAGAAGGTATGGTACACTTTGTTGGTATTGTACTGTTAATGGCGTTGATGGTTTTTGTTATGATTAACGATATCAAAAGGATTTTATAGAGGTTGATAGAATGCATAGAGAGAATACAAAAGTAATTCAGATAGGAAATCGGAACATAGGTGGAGGAAACCCGATTGCAATTCAATCCATGACAAATACAAAGACAGAGGATGTGGAAGCAACTGTAGCTCAGATTGAAGAATTGACAAAGGCAGGTTGTGAAATCATCCGCTGTGCAGTTCCAACGATGGAAGCTGCAAAGGCACTGGGAGAGATTAAGAAAAGAATTTCTATTCCACTGGTGGCGGATATTCATTTTGATTACCGCCTTGCCATTGCTGCTATGGAAAACGGTGCGGATAAAATCAGAATTAATCCGGGAAACATCGGTTCGAAAGAAAACATTAAAGCAGTGGTAGAAAAGGCAAAAGAAAAGAATATTCCGATTCGTGTTGGTGTGAACAGTGGCTCATTAGAAAAAGAGTACTTAGAAAAGTATGGTAAAGTAACTGCCCAGGGTATTGTGGAAAGTGCCATGGCAAAGGTGAAAATGATTGAGGAATTTGATTATCACAATTTGGTTATCAGCATTAAGTCTTCCAATGTGCCAATGTGCATCGAAGCACATCAGGAGCTGGCAAAAGCCACCAATTACCCAATACATATTGGAATCACGGAATCCGGAACATTGTTTTCCGGAACAATAAAATCTTCCGTTGGCTTAGGAATTCTTCTGTATCAGGGGATAGGCGATACCATGCGTGTGTCTTTGACAGGAAATCCGGTAGAGGAGATTAAAGCCGCAAAGATGATGTTAAAATCATTGGGACTTCGAAAAGGCGGTATTGAAATCGTATCTTGTCCAACTTGTGGCAGAACACAGATTGATTTGATTGGTCTTGCAAATGCAGTGGAAGAAATGACAGCAGATTTTGATTTGAATATCAAAGTGGCAGTTATGGGGTGCGTTGTAAACGGACCGGGTGAAGCAAAAGAAGCAGATATTGGTATTGCCGGCGGAATCGGTGAAGGTCTGCTGATTAAAAAAGGAGAAATTATCCGCAAGGTAAAGGAAGAAGAATTGTTGGATACATTGCGACAGGAATTAGAAAACTGGGGGAAATAACTATGGCAAATGCATTTTTTGAAGTGTTTCCAAAATTAAAAATTTCTCAGGAATTACAGGACATCTTTGCAGAGGTGGTTGTAACTAAGGTTACGACCACCTCTGCCCGTGATTTTATCCGTGTATATATAGAAAGCGAACGTCTGATTGAAAAGAAATACGTTTTTTTAATGGAAGAATCAATCAAAAATCAGTTATTCCGCAGAGGAAATGTAAGAATTAAAATATACGAAAGATTCTGCCTTTCCAGTCAGTACACTCCGGAAAATCTGCTGGCGGCTTACAGTGACAGTATTTTAGAGGAATTGAAAGCATACAGCCGTATGGAATATCAGCTTTTCAAAAGTGCCACTTATCAGGTGTTAGAAGGCAATATACTGGAGTTTCATGTGGAGGCAACCACCATCACAAGGGAAAAGGTAGACGAGCTGGAACGTATTCTGGATAAAGTGATAAATGAGCGTTGCGGGCTTTCGGTGGAAATTCGTATGCAGGTAACAGAGAAAGATATTTCGCTAGCAACCAAAGAAGATGATATGCGTATTTCCAGAGAAATAGAGCGAATTATCAGCAATTCTGCATTGGGTGGACAGGCAAAGCAGAAGGCGAGGGAAGAAGTGGCGGAGGTTTCTTCTGCAAATACCAAAGCAGAACAGCCAGAAAAAAAGACAGAAACACCACCAGCCAAAAAGGAATTTGGTGGAGAAAAGAAACCTTTCGTGCGAAAGGGCGGTTCCTTTGGAGGCTACGGCAAAAAGGACGATGATCCGGATGTAATTTACGGAAGAAATATCTTTGATGAAGAAACGATAGAAATTCGTTCCATTGACGGAGAAATCGGAGAAGTAGTGATTCGAGGAAAGGTGTTAGAAGTAATCGAACGCCCGATTCGTAATGAAAAAACAATTCTTTCCTTCAGCATTACCGATTTTACCGATACTATTGTGGTGAAAATGTTCTGCCGAAACGAACAGTTAGATGAAATCAAGGCAGGTGTTTCTAAAGGAGCCTTCTTAAAGGTAAAAGGTGTCACTACCATTGACCGTTTTGACAGTGAACTTACCATTGCATCTGTGGTGGGAATTAAAAAGATTGGCGATTTTACTGTATCCAGAGAGGATAATTCTTTGGAAAAACGTGTGGAATTGCATTGTCATACCAAGATGAGTGACATGGATGGAGTTTCCGATGTAAAGGATATTATCAAACGTGCCATGAAATGGGGACATAAGGCAATCGCAATTACCGACCACGGTGTGGTGCAGGCTTTCCCGGAAGCAAACCACGCAGTGCCTCGGGACAGTGATTTTAAAGTAATCTATGGGGTGGAAGCCTATTTGGTAGATGATTTAAAGGAAATCGTAGAACATTCTAAAAATCAGGATTTGCATGGCAAATTTGTAGTATTTGATTTGGAAACCACCGGTTTTTCACCAGAGAAAAACAAAATTATCGAAATTGGTGCAGTTATGGTGGAAAATGGAATTATTACAGAGCGTTTTAGTTCCTTTGTAAACCCGAAAGAGCCAATCCCATTTAAAATAGAAAAACTGACAGGTATCAGTGACAATATGGTAATCGATGCTCAGGAAATTCACGAGGTACTGCCAAAGTTTCTGGAATTTTGTGGTGACGCGGTATTAGTTGCCCACAATGCTGCTTTTGATATGAGTTTTATTAAGAAAAACTGCGAAAATTTAGGAATAGAACGAGAATTTACCAGTATGGATACGGTGGCACTGGCAAGAATGTTGTTGCCGGCACTGAATAAGCACACACTGGATGCGGTGGCAAAGGTGCTGGGAGTATCTTTGGAAAACCACCATAGGGCAGTGGATGATGCAGAGGCGACAGCACATATTTTCACAAAGTTTATTCCTATGTTAGAAGAACGAGATGTAAAGAGTCTGGATGATATCAATAAAATTTCCATTCTCTCCGAGAAGAAAGTGAAAAAGCTTCCGTATTATCATGCGATTATTTTGGCGCAAAATGAAGTGGGACGTGTGAATTTATACCGTTTGATTTCCTACTCTCATTTGAATTACTTTAACAGAAAACCAAGAATTCCAAAATCTGTCTATATGAAATATTCCGAAGGTCTGCTCATTGGTTCTGCCTGTGAAGCAGGAGAATTATATCAGGCAATTTTGGCAGGAAGGCCTCAGGAAGAAATTACAAGACTGGTGGAATTTTATGATTATTTGGAAATTCAGCCCTTAGGAAACAACATGTTTATGCTGGAAAGTGATAAATCTCCGGTAGATTCCGTGGAGGAATTAATAGAAATCAATAAAAGAATTGTAAAACTTGGTGAAGAATTTAACAAACTTGTAGTAGCCACATGTGATGTGCATTTCCTTGATCCGGAGGATGAAGTATACCGACGCATTATAATGGCGGGAAATGGATTTAAGGATGCGGACAATCAGGCACCGTTGTTTTTGCGAACTACAGAAGAAATGTTAAATGAATTTATGTACCTTGGGGAAGAAAAGGCAAAAGAGGTTGTTATTACCAACACCAATAAAATTGCTGATATGATAGAAAAGATTTCTCCGGTACGTCCGGATAAATGTCCTCCGGTCATTCCGGATTCAGATAAGATGCTTCGTAATATCTGTTATGATAAAGCCACAGAGATTTACGGTGAAAATCTGCCGGAAATTGTAAAAGAACGTTTGGAGAGAGAATTGAATTCCATTATCAGCAATGGATTTGCCGTGATGTACATTATTGCCCAGAAGTTGGTGTGGAAGTCAAATGAAGACGGCTATCTGGTAGGTTCCCGTGGTTCGGTAGGTTCTTCCTTTGTAGCAACCATGTCCGGTATTACAGAGGTTAACCCTTTACCGCCACATTATATTTGTAAAAAATGTCATTTCAGTGATTTTGATTCAGAAGAGGTAAAGAAGTATGCGGGAGCGGCGGGATGTGATATGCCCGATAGAAATTGTCCGGTCTGTGGCGAGCCATTAATCAAAGAAGGATTTGATATACCATTCGAAACATTCTTAGGATTTAAGGGAAACAAAGAACCGGATATTGACCTTAACTTTTCCGGAGATTATCAGGGAAAGGCACACCGTTATACCGAAGTTATCTTTGGAGAAGGACAAACATTCCGTGCCGGAACCATTGGTACGCTGGCGGATAAAACCGCGTTCGGTTATGTGAAAAACTATTACGAGGAACGTGGTCAGAGAAAGCGAAATTGTGAAATATCAAGAATCGTGGAAGGATGTACCGGAATTCGAAGAACCACCGGACAGCATCCGGGTGGTATCATCGTATTGCCTTTGGGAGAAGAAATTTATTCTTTCACTCCGGTACAGCATCCGGCAAACGATATGACAACGGATATTATTACAACACACTTTGATTACCATTCCATTGACCATAACCTGTTAAAACTTGATATACTGGGACACGACGATCCCACCATGATTCGAATGCTTGAGGATTTGACTGGAATTGATGCAAAGAAAATTCCACTGGATAATCCGGATGTAATGTCCTTGTTTCAAAGTACAAAGGCATTGAATATTCAACCGGAAGATATCGGCGGTTGTCCACTAGGCTCTTTAGGAATACCGGAATTTGGTACGGATTTCGTTATACAGATGCTTGTGGATACCAAACCAAAAAGCTTTTCGGACTTGGTACGTATTTCAGGGCTTTCCCATGGAACTGACGTGTGGCTGGGAAATGCCCAGACATTAATTGAGGAAGGGAAAGCGACGATTTCTACCGCAATTTGTACCCGTGATGATATTATGACTTATTTGATTTATCAGGGGGTAGAAAGTGAATTGTCCTTTACCATTATGGAAAGTGTTCGTAAGGGAAAAGGCTTGAAACCGGAATGGGAAGAAGCTATGACGGAAAATGGTGTACCGGACTGGTACATCTGGTCCTGTAAAAAAATTAAATACATGTTCCCGAAGGCTCATGCGGTGGCGTATGTTACCATGGCATGGAGAATTGCGTATTGTAAGATTTTCTATCCATTGGCATATTATGCGGCATTCTTTAGTATTCGTGCCACTGCTTTCAGCTACGAATTAATGTGTCAGGGAAAGGAAAAACTGAATTACTTTATTGAAGATTATAATAAACGCAAAGATACCTTGTCAAAGAAGGAACAGGATACCTTAAAAGACATGAAAATCGTACAGGAAATGTACGCAAGAGGCATAGAGTTTCATCCGATGGATATTTACACGGCAAAAGCACGTGTATTCCAGATAATCGATGGAAAATTAATGCCTGCTCTAAGTACCATTGAAGGTTTGGGCGATAAGGCTGCGGATGCAGTAGAAGAAGCAGCAAAACAGGGTAAATTCTTGTCAAAAGATGATTTTAGACAGCGTACCAAGGTCAGCAAAACCGTAATTGATTTAATGTCTGACCTGAGTATTCTTGATAATCTTCCGGAAAGCAATCAGCTTTCCTTATTTGATGTGATTTAAATAAGATAAGGCACTCATGGCATAGATGCCGGCACCGATAGACAAGGTGTCGGTGTCTATTTTAAATTTAGGGCTGTGGAGAGGATAAATAGTATCTTTTTCTTCGCTGTAATTGCCTAACCAGAAAAAATAGGCTGGTGCATAGTCTGCGAAGGTGCTGAAATCATCTCCCGCAGTAGAAGGTGTTGGTTCTATATAAGGAATGGACAAGGCATCGGCAGCTTTTATTGCATAAGGATACAAATTTTCATCATTGATAACAGCACTGTGTAGTGAAACGTAATCAATCTGTGCCGGCACCTGATAGGCAGCGGCAATCTGAGTTACAATTTCTTTGAAACGGCGCTCAATCAGCTGCTCCATTTCTTTGCTGTAGCAGCGGCAGGTTCCTGCCATTTCCACCACTTCTGGATTTACATTAAAGGTCAGTCCGTCCCCGGCGTGAATACTGCATACAGAAACTACACTTGCCTGGGTAGGTGGAACGTTACGGCTGGTAATGGTCTGCAGTCCTTGAATAATAGCAGAAGCTGCAACGATGCTGTCAATATTGGACTCGGGAATCGCTCCGTGTCCGCCTTTACCGGTAAGGGTGATTTTGAATTTGTGTACGGCAGCCATAATTCCGCCGGTTTTTAAGCCAAGGAAGCCACTTTTTACAGTTGGCGCATTGTGCAAACCGAAGATGGCATCCACGTGTGGTGCATCCATACAGCCTTTCTTAGCAAAATATTCAGCACCGCCTGCGCCTTCCTCTGCCGGCTGGAAAATAAATTTGATGGTTCCACAAAAACAGTCAGTCATCTGGCTTAGAATCCGGGCGGCACCCAGCAGACAGGCAATATGACCGTCGTGACCGCAGGTATGAGAAATACCGTCAGTAAGAGATGGCGTAGGGCAACTGCTTTGCTCTTGGATGGGAAGTCCGTCAATATCTGCCCGTAAAGCCACACATGGACCGTCCCCGGTACCGTGAAGAAGTCCAACCACTCCCACAGAACTGTCCATATCTATAAGTTCAATTCCCAAACGAGTAAGCTCATTTTTGATGTAGGTTGTGGTGCCAAATTCCTGAAAGCTTAGTTCCGGATGCTGGTGCAGATAAGTGTAATGTTTTAACAGCTCCTGTTCTATGGCGTTCATTTTCTCTTTTACAGTCAAAGCGCAATTCATAAGTGAAATCCTCCTGAAAATTCAATAGAAATGTAGAAAAAATTTTTCAAACAATGTAATATAGTATATTATAGCACAAAGCAAAGGGATGAAAAGATGAATTTAAGGGAACAGATAATCAATACAACCATAGATTTGTTTAATGAAAAAGGATATAAATTTCGTTTGGATGATATTGCGGAACAATTATATATCAGTAAGAAAACAATTTATACCCAGTTTCGTGATAAAGAAACGTTATTTTTGGAAATGGTTCGCTATTGTGGCAGTGAGGCGGCAAGTATGCAGAGGTCAATACTGGAAAATAAACAAGAAAGTCATGCGGAAAAGGTAAGACAGTTATTGATGGTGTGGCCTGAATATTACCGCAGGTTAAAGGAACAGAAGGTATGGGCTTTGAAAGCAGAAAACCCGAAAATTGCGAGAGCTTTAAAAGAATACTATGATGGCGAATGGGAATTGATTGAAGATACATTGAAAGAAGCTATGATTCGAGGTGAAGTTATAAATGTTCCCGGTCGGTTGCTTCGAACCATGCTGGAAGCCAGTTTAGAAAGGAGTGTTACTGAGGCTGCCCAGTCAGAGGACGAAGCAAAGAACGAGAATATAAGAAAAGATATTGTCCGAATCTTAATGAACGGAATAGAAATCATGTAAATAACAAGATTACATATCTAACATTTGTGCCAAAGCCAAAGACGGCAGTTTGGAATTTTCGTATAAACTGTAAAGCGAATCGGACTGCTGTGTCTGCTCTTTGGCATTTTCATTTTCTTCGGATTCGGAAGAAATAATTTTCTCAAATAAGAGAAGAAATTCCAAATAATCTTCATAAGAAAAAGAAAAAGCTTCTGTGGTAGCGGTATCAGAGGATGTCTGTCCCACTACCTGAGGAGTAGTAGCTGTCTGGCTGGAAGAAGCAAGGGTTACATTTGGAACTTCCACACCCTGATTCATATAATTTGTTACTTTAACTACATAATCCTGTGTTTCTTTAAAAGGTGGAATACCACCGTATTTTGCCACATTGTTGCTTCCGGCATTGTAGGCTGCCAGTGCATAAGATACATTGCCGTCATACTTGTCCAAAAGTTCTGCAATATATTTGGCACCACCCATAATATTTTGTTCTGCATCAAAGGAATTGGTTACCCCTAAAGAAGCAGCAGTAGCAGGCATAAGCTGCATAATTCCCTGAGCACCGCATTTAGAAACTGCATTGGCATCAAAGTTGGATTCCTGTTTTCCGATCGCTTTTAGCAAATTCACAGGAACCTGATAAGTATCGGCTGCTTTTTGAAAAATGCTGTCCAAAGACTGACTTTCTCCAAGGTAAGAAGAAAAGTCAGAAACTGTATTGGAAGCTTGAACAGCGGTAGCAGTGGTATCGCTGGTAATTGCATTTACTCCATAAATCATAATGTTCCCCCTGATTATTTATTATATAGTATAGTTTTCGAATTACTTCATTTAGTATACCATAAGAAAAAAGTGCTTACAACTATTTATTGCACCGCCATTTTAAGTGTGTTAAAATCTTGAAAGATAGAGTAAAGAAAAGAGGATGATTATGATAGAGGCAGTGAAAGTAAAGCAGTTGGTTATCGGAGAAGGAATACCGAAAATCTGTGTTCCCATTGTAGCCTGTGATGAACAAAGCATACTGGCAGAAGCAGAAAAAGCAGAACAGTCTATGGCAGATATGGTAGAGTGGAGAGCGGATTTTTGGGAGTTTTGTAAAGATTCCGAAAAACAAGGACAGCTTCTGGAAAAATTACAGCAGGTTCTGAAAACAAAACCATTGCTGTTTACCATTCGAACCCAAGGCGAGGGTGGCGAATTTACAGGAACGGTGGAAGAATACGAAGCATTAGTGGAAAGTGCTTCCAAAACCGCAGATTTGGTGGACGTCGAAGTGTTTATGGAGGGACTTTCAGCAGAAAAATTGATAGAGAAATGTCAAAAAAATTCCAACAAGGTAGTTGCATCTAACCACGAATTTCATAAAACACCGAAGCAGGAAGAAATCGTAAAGCGTTTACAGCAGATGCAGGAAATGGGTGCAGATATTTTAAAAATCGCTGTGATGCCGGAAAATACAAAGGATGTATTGACACTTCTTTCAGCAACAGAAGAAATGGTGAGCGAATATGCCAAAAGACCGGTGGTTACTATGTCTATGGCAGGTTTGGGTGCGGTCAGCCGTATTTCGGGTGAAATTTTCGGCTCAGCCATAACCTTTGGAAGTATGGAAAAGGCATCTGCACCGGGGCAGTTGGAATTGGTAGATTTAAGAAACGTATTAGAAATTATGCATAACAGTAAGGAGAAATAACATGGCAGGAATTGATTTTAATCTTATGTTAATTGGGTTTATGGGAACCGGAAAGTCAACCATAGCAGCAAAATTAAAAGAAGCATTGAAAGTGGAACAAATTGAAATGGATGCATTAATTGCAGAAGAAGCAGGCATGAGCATACCGGATATTTTTGAAAAATTCGGAGAAGCTCATTTTAGAGATTTGGAAACAGAAATGCTTCGCAAGTTCAAAGAAAAGAAGCCGGTAGTGGTATCTTGTGGCGGAGGTGCAGTGCTTCGTGATGAAAACATTGAAATTATGAAGGGACAGGGAAAAATTATTCTGCTGACAGCCACACCAGAAACCATTTACGAGAGAGTGAAAGACAGCAATGACCGTCCGGTATTAAATGGAAATATGAACGTAGCATATATTAGCGAGCTGATGGAGAAAAGAAGAGCGCGCTATGAAATGGCAGCGGATATTGTGATTACTACAGATGGTAAGAGTGCAGATGAAATTTGTAATGAAATTTTAGAAGCAGTAAATGTATAATATGACGAAAAATATTAAAAAAGTATAAAAGATGTTTTTTCCTGTGAAAAATATGGTATCATAACAACATCATTGCAAAGTTCCGCACAATCGTGCAAAATTTCCCGAAACATAAGGAGGAAATTTTATGGAATATGAAAAGTTTGTAGATACTATGCGAAGAAAGGTGGAAGCGTTAAGTGATGCTGGAACCAAGGTAGTCATTATAGAAGTTTGTAAGAATAATGGCGTGAAAAAGAAGGGGTTAATGGTGAAGGCAAAGAACTGTAATATGGCACCTACAGTGTATCTGGAAGAATTTTACACAGAATACAAACGAGGAAAGACCTTAGAAGAAATTGCAGAAGCCGTAGTGAAAGTTTATCGTGACAATGATGCTTTTATCAATTTTCATGTGGAGGATTTTAAAGATTTCAAACAGATGAAATCACGGCTTGTATTTCGAATTGTAAATTATGAAAAGAACGCAGAAATCTTAAGGGACAGTCCGTATATTACATTCCTGGATTTGGCAGTTGTGCCATACATATCTTTTCCGGTGGATGGGAATAATTGCGGCTCCATATTGGTAAAGAATGAACATTTGATGCTTTGGGGAATTACGGCAGAAACAGCTATGAAAATTGCGGCGGAAAATACACCGAAATTACTGCAGCCTCAAATACGTAAGATGGAAGATACCATACGTCAGCTGATAAACGCAGGCGTAGGAGAGGATAGGATGGAATATGAGAATCTGTTGGAGGAGATGGAAGAAAATGACCATAAAGTACCGATGTATGTGCTGACAAATCCGAAAAATTTGTATGGGGCATCCTGCATGCTATACGATGGTGTGATTGAAATGTTTTGTAAATTGCAAGAAGAATTTTTACATTTTTGATTATTTGTGAAATATGCACAAAAAAATCCACTGGGAACAGGTATTTTTAATATAAACCCCTCCAAACCATTTAATTAAAAGGCTACCATTTACACTGCCCCCTCTAGCACCGCCCCCAGACCGCCACCGCCACCGCTCTAGTTAAAAG
>CAYVCL010000018.1:0-40455 GCA_964450185.1 uncultured Lachnospiraceae bacterium
TTTTTTCACATCTGTTCTATATAGTATGTTTTCTTATCTAAATGACATTGGACGCCCATAAGACCTTAGCACATCTTCGCCGGAAGACATGGGGTATGTTTAATGTCTTCCGGCGAAGATGTGCTAAGGTCTTATGGGCTGTGCACTGGTCACCGCTACAATAGTCCGCGGCACAACTTAGAGTGTTAGAAGGAGTTGCTTAGGGAGGTTCTTGCGGTTGCCGTATACAGCCCATGATAGGGACAGAATCTTCCTGTGCAGGCAGTCAGGAAACGCTTTTAGCGAAAGTGAAATCCAGTTTTTAGCAAGCACTTAGTGAGGAGCCCCTCCAGCGACGAACTTAGTGTGGCTTAAAACTTAGTTCACTGGAGCGTTGTTTCCGCCTGCTTAGGAAACTTCTGTGCCTGTCATGGGCGTACTGACCACCACCTACTACACTTTCGAAGTTCTCCCTCCAAATCACTTTTTGCCCAATAAAATCCTCCACCAATCTTTCAGTTTTAACTGCCCTGTCATTTTCTTTCTGAGCATTAAAAGCTGCTGTCTGACTTCTAAAAGGATTGTCTGTTCTATTTCTTCTTTAGAGTAACTGATTTCTTCTATTGGAGAAGCCAATGCTAATGTAGCACTTTCTTCCAGATAAAATTTTTCCTGCATCCAGACAAGTTGTTCTCTGTGGGAACAACATTGGTTAAATTGAGGATCTAAACGCCTTAACATATCGCATAATCTCTCGTATTCCACAATAACGCGTTCTCTACTATCTTTTGTTCTGACATAGTACATTCTTCGGGCTATTTTTAAGAGGTAGATTAGCAGAAGGATACTAAAGAAAGCCACTGCGACTATGGCAATTTTCTTGCCATCGATATCGATTTTCACGTTTCCTTGGGTATCCTGCCCTCCTTCGTTGGGAGCTGGTGCCTCGGTTTCTTGGAATATATTTCTTAAAAAGTCCCAGAAATTGTTTTCTTCTTGTATATCTTCGCTGGAACTTGGAGTTACTTCTATGGGAATCCAGCCAAAGTTTTCATCAAATACTTCTACCCATGCATGCGCCGATGCATCCGATACTTCAACCTCCATTACAGCAGTTTCTCCTAATGGAGAATAGCCCTGATAATAATCCTCATAATTTTCTTCTGTTATAGCACCTTCCAAAACTTGTCCATAACCTACTGCATATCCCTCTACGTATCTTGCAGGAATTCCCATATACCTGAAAATCAACACTGCGGAAGATGCAAAATGAGCACAATATCCCTTTCTGCTTTTTGTAAGGAAATAATTAATCACATCTTCGTTTCTTGGAACTGCTCCGGGTCTTACGGTATATGGAATGTTTTCTTCAAAATAGTCTACCACCTGTTCTATGATTTCTTCCTGACTTCCATGTAAATTCATTTCCTTACATATATCAGCCACAACCTCTTTATTTTTCTCTGGCACATCCAGATAAATTCTATCGGGCTGCTGTCTTTTTTCTTGAATATCAGGCTCTGAAACCAAGGGATAATAGGTATATTCCACAGTCTTTCCTACTCTTATTCCCTGATGCCATTGAGCATAATGACTGTAATCCTCCAATAATGTGTAATATGGATAATATAAAAATTCAGTATCCGCATCCACATTCTTTATGCTGATTTTTCCTTTTGCAAGACTGTTGTCAGCTTCTTTTGACAATTCGTCAAGAAGTATCGCTTCTTCATACATGGCTTCATTTTTAACTTTTGCTTCTTCTGGTTTTTCATCTGCCGCTAACTGCAAAAAATCCGTTTCACTTTCCCACTGATTGTCACCATATACAGTCCCTGTATATGCTTTCAGATAAAGAGTATTCATGCTATACGGTGCAAATTTAATCACCAGATCCGTTTCATAATCCGGTCGCACGGAAGCAGCCCGTCCTAGTTGCCCCTTTCCCATTCCCCCGGTAGCATCCTTTTCAAATATACTCTCAAAACCAAACTGCCAAATATCCTGCACATAGGCATCCATTGTCGTTTTTACGGAACTGGCTGAAACCCTTTGATGAAATGTGCTCTGTGGCACTAATAAATTCACACATAAAATACCGATGGCAGCCATTGCAACCATATAACCTATAGTCTGCATCCATATTTCCGGTGATTGTTGATAGGAAATGTGAACCGGCACAGCTTTCCTTTTTTCTCGAAAACGTTTTCTCTTTAAAAATGCTTTCGAAGGATTTCCCGCTTTGGCTATCACTGCACAGCCTAACCCAGCCATAATACATAGGACATATCCAAGTCCCGGTTCTTCCTCTAAATACACCGGCAAAAAATAGACTAATATGCTCATGGACACCAGATGAAACAATTTGATTTTACGAATCACGGAAATGTTCATAAGCAATGCATCCACAATCCCTATAAAACACGCCATCATGGTCACGGTTACATAACGATTGGTCACATATTCCGAATACTCATTTACACCCTTTTGTTGAAAATAATCGGCAATCGTCAATATCATTTCATTGATTAAAGCATAAAATCCACTATTAATATAATTTCTATATCTTACCGCCCAAGCCACAAACAGAACAAAGAATAGCAAATATCCCAGATTTCTTGCAACGGGCTTTATATAAATCACACTAAAAAATAAGGACATCAGAAGTATCACACCTGCAAAAGCCATGATATTATATTCTAAATGAAAGGCTGACAAAAAACCGCCCACAGAGCCAAAAACCAGTAAAAACACAATCAGTCCTCTTGCAAGCAATGGAATTATAGGGGGCTTGTCCGTATATTTCATGTCATAAAGAAACATTCCGTTTCCAAGCTGTTCTGGCTTTTTTGTTTCCTTTTTCTTGTTTTTCCCCACACACTATTCCTCCTCCCATTTTGCAATTACACCTAATGCGCCTTTCGCAATTATTTTGTACTCTAAGATATTTTCATTTTTGCCAATCCACACATAGCTTTCGCTCCTGAGATTTTTGGATTTCCAATGATTTTCCAATAAGAAATTATCCTCATAAACTTGTGCTTCTAAAAGCTGCTCTATTGCTCCTGAAATATCCTTTGTTGTCAGAATCTCTTTATGACAGATTTGATTTGTTCTTTTGTTCCACCAAAACAGTTCAAAACTCATTTCCTGTGCCAAGAAATTCTTCATCACACCGGTTGCCAATTCCAAGATTTCTTCCATCGTGTCGTGACCTTCCTCCGTCACATCTCCTGCAAGCTCAAGCAGAATAATTTGTCTGCTGTCCGACCGGCTTACATGTTCTTTTACCATAAGCACTTCTTTTTTGGCTGACAATTTCCAGTGAATATCTCTCATTCTATCGCCGGGAATATACTCTCTGATATCACTAACCTCTATAAAATCGCTTCCCTTTTGAGTGCTTTCATTGTGATTTCTATGCAGAATTCTTGTCCCCAACCCCTGCTGTCTTTCCATCTTCTTTTGCCAATCCATCTGCGTGGGATAAATATAAAAAATATCTTCTTTTTTTCTTTCCTGCTTTTGTTTCCACTCAGCAATTCCTAATAGCCCCAAAATGTTCACTTCTTCTAAAACAACTCTTATTTTTCCACAGTTTTGAAACTCTATCGGCAAGAATACCTTGCCTTTCTGTTTTCCATATACCGGAATATGAAAAAATACTTCCGAACTTTCCCCATAAAACTCATTGCATAGCTTTACCTTTAAGGTAACATTGGCACTGAAAAACAAGGTAGAATTCTGCACTTCCACAGCAATACCGGCTTTGTTCTTTTTTATCATTGCTTCTTTCGGAAGTCGTAAATGAATCGCCAGATTTTTGCCTAAAAATTGCAGTGAAACCATATCATAAATTCCTAAACATACCAAAAAGACAAATATTACCCCCAAAAAGTAATTTGGAAATACTGTAAAAATCCCTCCAAAAAAACATAAAAGTAACAGATAGCTTATGGCATTTCTAACCTTTTTCATTCGCATCTCTATGTCCTCGGTACTTTGATTTCTTTTAACACTTCCATTAAAGCTTCTTTCTCATTCATTCCCGAAGCTCTTGCCATGGAACTCAAAATAACTCTATGGCCAAACACATCCCCCAGCACTTCCTTAATTTCCTCAGGAGTTACACAGGTTTTTCCTTTGATATACGCCATGGCTTTCGCCATTCTAAGCAATGCGATGCTTCCTCTCGGACTGACACCCGCATAAAAGTACTCGCTTTCTCTGGTCTTTTCTACAATATCCACAATATATTCATAAATGGAATCGTGTACATACAATTCATTCACTTGCTTTTTTACTTTTAACAGATTCTCTGCATCCATAGTTTCCTTCAAACTACTTAAAGGAGCACTGGCATTCCCTTTTAATATATCTATGGCATCTTCATGAGAAGGATAACCCATGGTAAGACAAATCATAAATCGGTCTAACTGGGATTCCGGCAATAACTGAGTTCCGGAAGAGCCTACCGGGTTTTCTGTAGCAATTACAATGAACGGCTCTGGCAATTTTCTTGTGATTCCATCCACCGTCACATTTCCTTCTTCCATAACCTCCAATAAGGCTGACTGGGTTTTTGGAGAAGTTCGATTGATTTCATCTGCCAGAAACAAATTGCACATAACTGCCCCTTCTTTAAATTCGAACTCTTTGGTTGCATTATTATACATAGAAAATCCCAACAAATCACTTGGAAGAACATCCGGAGTAAACTGGACTCTCTTGTATTTTAAATCCAATGTTTTTGCAATACTCATAGCCAGAGTTGTCTTTCCTACTCCGGGTATATCTTCTAACAGTACATGTCCTCCCGCGAAAATCGCTGCCAGTACTTTTAAAATGGCATCGTCTTTTCCTCTGACCGCCTTGCTGATTTCTGTTTTTACTGCTTCTATATGTCGCTGCATTTTATTCCCCCAATATTTTTTATTATTTTTCTTTTATTTTACTATATGTACCAAAGAAGTCAAATCACTTTTTCCCATCCCTTTCATACTATAATAGTAACCACCTTCAAGGAGCCCGCCATGTACTATTTTTTTGGTTTTCTACTTCTGTTCGTTCTTTGCAATATGCTCTTTTTCCACTGCAGAAAACGGAAGATACGAAAGAAAATATGTGACATGAACACCGCTGAAAAATGTGAGAAACTCTCTGAGATTATTGAACCACTTGGGTACTGCTATGATGTGAAGCAGGATGTTTTTTCTACTACACTGGATGCTTGGCAAAGGAATTTTGGATATACGGAAAGCTATAATTATTATGCGCCACATTTTAATATGATATTTGATTATGAACCAATCTATTTTGATTATCAGGATAAAACATGGCTGATTGAGTTGTGGAAAGGGCAATATGGGATTAATACCGGTGCTGAAGTGGGAATTTATTACAGCGACTCTTACGTTCCGCCTACACTGCGGGAACATACCTTGTTTCATTGTGTGAAGGATAGGGATATGCTTCCTATGACTTTACATTTATTTCAGGAGGATGACAGTATTGCCATGTTACGGAAGCGTCACTGGTGGCTTACTATCTTTTCTATGGGTGTTTACAATGAGCCTGCCGACCTTTCCGCAAATGTGAGCATAACCTTTCCTACCGAGGGCATGATGAATGCATTTATAGAAGCGCTAAACAAAAAAGGATATCACAAAAACGATATCTGCGTCTGTGGGCTGACGGTAATTTTTATATATCGCTCCTGCTCCACTTGCAAAGCCCCACTGTTTCGCCGCCTTTTATGTAGATATGCTCAATGGAAAAACCGCATCTTTTGTAAACTCTTTCTCTGGGTAACCAAGCCTTTTTCCTCTTCTCTTGACAGAGCCCTTTGTTTATACTACTATCTTCCATTTGCTTTCCGCCGTCTGCTTACCATCAAACGGTACAAAACCACACGGAAGCGTTACTAAATTATGGGCTATCAAAAAAGACTTTCCAAAGCCTTTCTAAAGGCACAGGTTTTGCCGCTATGCCCCAACTCTCGTCTGGTACTTATCAGCGACTGTCATAGAGGATGTGGAAATTCCAATGATAACTTTCTGAAAAATCAGCATTTATACTTTTACGCTTTATCCTACTATTTTGATAGGGGATACACTTATGTGGAGTTAGGCGATGGCGATGAATTATGGGAAAATCGAAATTTTAGCGATATTCTTGAAATTCATGGCAACGTATTCTGGCTGTTTGAATGTTTTCACAAACAAAATCGCATTTATATGATTTATGGAAATCATGACATGGAAAAAAAGTATCATTCCTGTCCCTTGCAAGTTCCCTGCCAAGAAGCCTTAATTTTAAAGGATTGCTGCACTTCACATTACTTTTATTTAACCCATGGACATCAGGCAGATACTTTAAATTCTACGTTTTGGAAATTATCACGTTTTTTGGTTCGGTATCTTTGGAAACCTTTAGAAGAATTTGGCGTACTAGACCCTACCAGTGCCGCCAAAAATCATTCCGTAAAAGAAACCACCGAAAAACGTCTGGAACACTGGGCAAAAAAGCAAAACATCACTTTGATTGCCGGACATACACACCGTTCTGTGCTGGATGTAAACCATCCCCATTATATTAACACCGGAAGCTGTGTACACCCCCGCTGCATTACCTGCATTGAAATTGCAAACAATTCTCTTTCGCTGGTAAAATGGTCCATGGAAGCTAAATCAGATGCCACCCTTTATGTGGCACGTAAAGTACTTAACGGCCCCATACCGTTACAAGAATTTTATTCTTCAACACCTTGAATTATTACAAAAAGCCACAGATTTACGTCTGTGGCTTTTCCTGACTGCCCTTCCATTTTATAATGGCAGCAACTAAAATAGTTCCATATCCAATTATGCTATACACATCCGGAATCTGGTCTAACACCAAGAATCCCAAAATAGCGGCAAAAATAATCTGGGAGTAGTCAAATACGGATATTTCTTTTGCCGGTGCTTTGGTATAAGCGGTAGTAATGCATACCTGCCCTCCGGTGGCGGCTACGCCTGCCAACAGCAACACAATCCACTGATAAGGTGTCATCGGTGTAAAATGCAGTAACAGATTCGGCAGCAGTATTACGCTAGAAAAGGCGGAGAAAAAGGCTACGATTACCATGCCATTTACTCCCCGTTGCCCTAGTTTTCGCACGTAAGTGTAGGCTAACCCTGCACAGGCACCTCCAAACATTCCAATTAAGCCGGGAACAAATTCCATTCCCATAGATGGTTTTATCACAAATAATGCCCCTACAAAGGCAAGCATTAAAATTCCCCACTCCTTAGCTCCTGCAATCTCTTTTAAAATAATAGTAGAAAAAATGATGGCAAAAAAAGGGGATAATTTATTTAACAGTGAGGCATCCGAAATCGTCAAATGGTCTACTGCATAGAAATTACATATAATTCCGAGTAAACCTGCTGTAGAGCGAATCAGCAAATATTTTAAATTTCCTTTGCCTAGCTGAAATTTCACCTGATTCTTATGCAACATCACAACTGCTGCAAAAGCCGCTACAGTATTTCGAAAAAAGCACTTCTGAAAGGTAGGCACCTCTCCTGCCAGTCTGACAAACAAATTCATCAGTGCAAAGAAAAAGGCTGCTCCTATAATATACATAATTCCTTGGGCTTTTTGATTCATTTTCATATAAACGCTCCTTTTTACTACATGTCTGCCTGAATTTTATCCCTTAAAAAAAGCATTGTCAAGAGTGCTGTAAATTGAAACTCTTTCCATTTTGTGGTAAAGTAGTAAAGACCTGTCGCAAAAACAGGAGATTATATTTATTAGGAGAGATTTTATTATGTATCGAATTTTAATTGTGGAGGATGATTTCGTGATTGCCAAATCCATTGCAAACCATCTCTCCACTTGGAATTACAAAACAGAGCATGTGCAGGATTTCCAGACTGTTTTAGAGCAGTTTCAGAACTTCCAACCGGATTTAGTACTGATGGACATTAATCTTCCTTTTTATAATGGATTCCACTGGTGCAGTGAAATCCGCAAGCTTTCCAATGTTCCTCTTATCTTTTTATCTTCCGTTTCAGACAACATGAATATTGTAATGGCTATGAATATGGGCGGGGACGAATACATCGAAAAGCCTTTTGACATCCATGTGCTTACTGCCAAAATTCAGGCTCTGCTACGCCGCACCTATGCCTTAAATGAACAGAAAAAGGTATTAAATTATCAGGAGCTTTCTCTAAATTTAAACGACAGTACCGTTACCTGCAAAAACGAAAAACTGCCTCTTTCCAGAAATGAATATTTGATTTTGCAGCTTTTATTGGAAAACTGCGGAAAAATCGTATCTCGTGATGACCTTATGACCTGTCTTTGGGGAAATGATGAATTTATCGATGACAACACATTGACCGTAAACGTCACCAGAGTGCGAAAAAAGCTAGAGCAGGCTGGCTGCGTAGATTATATTAAGACTAAGAAAGGATTAGGTTATATACTGGGATGAAATTAAAAGATTACTATAAGGAACGTTCTCACTTTCTAGCACTTATTTTTCTCTGCACCCTGATACATTTGATTGTACTGGGGATTTATCAGGTACCGTTAGAACCTCTTCTTTATGCCTTTCTTCTGTGCATGGTGGTTTTTGGCATTCTAAGTGTTTTTGACTTTCAAAAAGCCAAGCAGAAGCACCAAACTCTTGCCTCTTACCATTACCTGTCAGGACTTTCTTTAGAAAAAATAATAAAGCAACCAACAATTACCGAACGTGATTACCACCGGTTAATTCTGACACTGGAACAGGAGATTCAAAAAATCCAAACTACCTCCACCAAAAACAATCAGGAAAATGCTGATTTTTATATGATGTGGGTACACCAGATTAAAACCCCCATCTCTGCCCTTCGCCTGTTATTGCAGACGAACCCGGAAAATATCCCTGCAATGAAAAGTGAGTTGTTTAAAATCGAACGTTATGTAGATATTATTCTCGGCTACTCAAGGTTAGATGACATGAACCATGATTTGAGTTTAAAACACTATGCCTTAGATTCCATGGTAAAACAGGCTATTAAAAAATACACACCACTTTTTATCCACAGTAAGGTGCGTCTTGATTTAGAACCTATTTCCTGTCAAGTGCTTACCGATGAAAAATGGCTGGTATTTGTACTGGAACAGCTTATTTCCAACAGCTTAAAATACACACCAAACGGCAGTATTCATATTTCTGCCCATCAAGGAAGGACACCCTCAGAACCCCAAACCACACTTATCATAGAAGATACCGGTATTGGTATTGCTTCTGAGGATTTACCACGAATTTTCGAACGTGGCTTTACCGGTTACAATGGACGTATGGATAAAAAAGCCAGTGGACTGGGACTTTATCTGTGCAAAACTATTTTAAAACGTCTGGGACACGAAATCACCATTACCTCCACCTTAGGCGTGGGAACAACGGTGTGCGTGGAATTTCAGGAATTCCATCCATAGGCTTATCAATGTTTTAACCTTACAATTTTGTAAGATTGCACAGCTAAATTGTAAGCTAAAATTAAGGAACTCCTCCTGACGGACAGTTATACTATAGGTAAATTAAACCAAAACTTTCAACAGGAGGACAATGCTATGTCAATTTTAGAAGCTGTAAATGTAAAGAAAATATACAAAACAAGAATGGGCAGCACTCAGGTGGAAGCCCTAAGTAATATTAACTTTTCTATAGAGTCCGGCGAATTTGTTGCCATTATGGGAGAATCCGGCAGTGGTAAAACCACATTATTAAACATATTAGCCGCCCTAGATACCCCTACTTCCGGTGAAATTTATCTGGAGGACAAAAACTTCTCTCAAATTAAGGAGAAGGAGCGTGCTGCCTTTCGCCGAAACAATTTAGGATTTGTATTTCAGGACTTTAACCTGTTAGATACCTTTACCTTGGAAGATAATATCTTGCTTCCACTGGTACTTTCCGGAACACCTTACAACACTATGCAGGAAAAGCTTCAGCCACTGGCTGCCTCTCTTGGCATAGATTCTTTACTAAAAAAGTTTCCTTATGAGGTCAGCGGTGGACAAAAGCAGCGAGCAGCAGTTGCCAGAGCTTTAATCACCAATCCAAAACTTCTTTTGGCAGATGAACCTACCGGAGCTTTAGATTCCAAGGCCTCTGTAAAGCTTTTAAACCAGTTTGAAAAAATCAACCAAATGGGACAAACCATTCTTATGGTTACTCACAGTGTACAGGCCGCCTGTCATGCCTCTCGTGTGTTGTTTATCAAAGACGGAATTGTTTTTCATCAGATTTACAAGGGAAATGCTACTAAGGATGAAATGTTTCACAAAATCAATGACGCCTTAACTTCCCTACTGTCTGGAGGTGAAGACAATGAATAAGCATATTTACAGTCGGTTAGCTGCAACAAACTTAAAGAAAAACCATAAAATTTATCTCCCCTATTTGTTAACACTTATTGGAAGCATTTTGTTTTATTACATTTTGACTTCTCTGGGAAGCAACCCCCTTATTTTTGATTTGGATACAAGAACAGAAGCTTTTTATGGTGCTTCCACTTTATGTGGCATTTTACAATCCGGCTCTTTCGTATCCTACCTTTTTGCTCTTATCTTTTTGTTTTATGCCAACAGTTTTGTATTAAAACATCAAAAAAAGCAACTGGGACTATACCGGGTTCTTGGTATGGAACGCAGACACATTATCCGCATTATATTACTGGAAACCATCAGCTTATTTGGAACGGGACTATTGATTGCACTTTTCTTCGGTATTTTTCTGGATAAATTGATGCTTGTGCTTTTATTTCAAATCACCCATCAACCCATGCCTGAAGGATTTTCCATCAATATAAGTGCGATTTTTTCCACCTTACTCTTAACCGGGCTGATAGCCGCCTTAATTCTGCTTCGTGGTGTATTTAGTATTCTTCGCACCAAAGATATTGATTTATTAAAAAGTGAAAAGAAAGGGGAGCGTGAACCAAAGAACCGACTTTTGCTTGCCATTACAGGGTTTATCCTTTTAGGTATCGGTTATTATTATGCACTTACCTGCCATGGAGTAAACCAGGCACTTTCAAACTTCTTTCCTGCTGCACTCTGTGTAATTCTTGGCACTTATGCTTTATTTACTGCGGGAAGCATTGCTATTTTAAAGCTTTTGAAAAAGAATAAAAAATATTATTATAACACCAGACATTTTATCAGCCTTTCCGGTATGTTATACCGCATGAAGCAAAATGCTGCCGGACTTTCTAATATTTGTATTTTATCCGCTGCTGCTATTGTGGTGATTTCCGCAGGCGTATGTCTGTACAGTAACGGAAACCGCAGTATCACAGAACAATTTCCACGCTCTGTGCAATTTTACGCCGATGGTTCACAGATGGGAAGTATTTCCACTTTAGAGGAAATTTTTGAAACTACCGCTAAGGAAACTAAGCTTTCCTATGAGAATTTCGTATGCATAAATTACGGAAATGCTGTTTGGGAATTGAAAGAAAATAAATTGTTAGCAGAAGTATCACCTTTTGTAGGAAACTTGGAATGTTTCCCGGATACTTATATTCTTACGTTAGAGGAATATAACCGTTGCAACAACACTTCCGAAACGTTAAAGGAAAATGAAATCCTACTTTATGATTCGGATAATATTTTGAAGTATGATACTTTAATTTTTGATGATACTACTTACCAGATTAAAAATACTGCCAACGCGGAATGTCTTACTTATATTGCCAACTACAGTATGTCTTTGTTTCCAAAGTTTTTAATGGTAGTTCCGGATAAAAATACCTTTGACTCCTTTTTTAAAAACGACTCTGCTTTTGCCGGAAGTGTCACTTATGTTGGATTCGATGTAAACGGCTCATCGAATGATATACAAGCTTTTGCAAACAATCTTTCAGAGGCTTTAAATGCACAGAACATTGCAAATGAAATGACCTTAAGACAAGACGAAGAAAGCTTCTTTTATGCCACCTACGGCGGTTTATTCTTTGTAGGAGTTGTTCTTGGAGCTTTGTTTTTAATCTGTACCGTGATGATTATTTACTACAAACAGATTTCGGAAGGCTATGAGGACAGAGAACGTTTCCTGATTATGCAGAAGGTTGGTTTATCGAAAAAGGAAATTAAGCAGTCTATCAACTCCCAGATTATGCTGTTGTTCTTCCTTCCACTGATTACTGCCATTATTCACTCTGCTGTGGCGTTAAACATCGTAGCAGACTGCCTAGGCTTAGTTATGATTGTTCATATGCCTACCTTTATTGCCAGCGTAGCGATTGTGTGTGTACTGTTTTCTGTGGTGTATGGAATTGTGTATAAGATTACTTCGAGAGAATATTATGGGATTGTGAATGAATAATAACGGCATAAAGCCTCCGCAATTTACAAGCGGAGGCTTTATTGTATAGTTATCCATGCTTTGACATTTTAAGGAGCTTATTTGAATCACTCTTTGGAATTTATTTTCTTTGTGTAAATTCGTGTTGGCTCTATATCCAGATAGCTGCAAATTTGCAAAAACTCATGAGCATTCCAATCATGTCTGTCATCCAACTGAAATTTCTTAATATCCATCTCCAGTTCCTCGGAAAGGTATTCTACAGAAATTCCACTATCTTCTATATAATTCAACAATTTATTTTTCATTTCCATGTAAAACACCTCTTTTCTTTCTTGAAACACAAGAAATTTGTCATATTATATACTATTCTATTCTTATTCAAAAAGAATGTCAACTTGCAAATTCTTGATTTTCAAGAATTACTCCCACAATAATTGACAAACAAAACAACAATTGATATGGTAATTTAGAAGATTAAGAACGCAGGAAAGGATAGCAAAACAATGATTTTGCTTGAGGCTTGGTGTCGATTATGAAAAATCCTAATATTGGAAATGTTTTAAAATATTATAGAAAATTAAATGACTTATCTGTAAATGAAGTTTCCGAGCTTTTAACAAAGTATGAAAACCCGGCTGCTCCTAAGACAATTTATGCATGGGAGAACGGAACTACGCAACCCAGTGCAGATACTTTGATGCTACTGTGTGAAATATATCATATTGAAAATATTTTAGAAGCCTTTGGATATAAGGAAAAAAACGCTAATACACCACTTTCATTGACAGAATTTGAAAAAAATTTAGTTCTAAAATACCGTAAAAATAAGGAAATGCAACCGGCAATAAACCGTTTATTAAACTTAGATGAACAATCCCCAGAGTAAACTCCGGGGATTGTTTTGCTCAATATTCTATTGTTTTACAAATTCATCCAACGTTCCAAAGCGATACCCCATATCTTCCCATTTTCCCAACAATTCATCTAAAATCTCTCCGTTGGTAGTGGATGTACTGTGAAGTAGCACAATACTTCCCGGATGAATTCTTCCTATCAGCTTTTCAAAAGCTTCTTCTTTGCTTGGCTGGTCATCCTGATACCAGTCTACATAGGCAAGGCTCCAGAAGAAGGTGTGATATCCCAGTTCCTGTGCCATCTTTAGATTTTCCATGCTGTATTTTCCCTGAGGAGGGCGGTAAAATTTCACCATATCCTGTCCGGTAATCTCTTTGTACTTATTTTCCACGTCTTCCATTTCCTTACGGAAAGCATCCATACTGGAAATGGCTGACATATCCGGATGGGTATATGTATGATTTCCAACCGTGTGTCCTTCTTCCACCATTCGTTTCACTAAGTCAGGGGCTGACTCCAGATAATGTCCCACCACAAAAAAGGTGGCTGACACATTATGTTTTTTCAAGGCATCCAGAATCGGTTCTGTGTTTCCATTCTCGTATCCCGCATCAAAGGTTAGGTAAATCACCTTATCCTCACTTTCTGAAATGTAATACGCATCGTATTTTTTCAATTCTTCTGGGGAAACATTTCCGGTGGGTCTTTCTCCATTTTCACCATACCCTCCCAGTCCCCAGTTATCTGCCTGATTTTGAATATGACTACTGCTCACACTATCTACAGCAAAATGCACCGTCCTGCCCAGAAGAAACATGGCGGAAAGAAGGAATACCAACGTCAGAATACTTTTTCCGTCACATTTTTTTCCGTCCTCGTTTAGAAAGAAGTCCTGCATGTTTTTTGCTCCTATGAGTTACTTATATTCATTATATTTAGGAATGGGGGAAAACATTCGCGCATTCGCTTGAGATGCATAATGTGGCGGGAGCGTAATGCACAACGGACGGCTGCGGGGGCTGGTTACGAGCAGATAAGAAGTTCTAGGTATCCCTGACTAGGATTTCTAAAACGTTCGCAACCGGTGCAAACTCGCCATCCGTGGCTCGAATTGCACCTTTTCCAGACATCCTGTCTGGAAATTGCTTGGTTTTGATAGGGATACCAAGAACTTCTAATCTGTCTTCACAAGCCCCCGCAACCGTCCGTTGTGCATTACGCTCCGGGCAACTTTATGGCTCCTCTAGGAGTTGAGCGAATGTTTTTGCCGATTCCTTGGAGAGCGTATCTTTAAAAAAATTTCTGGTTTCAGCTTGGGCTGATTGGGTTTGTTGGTATTCGGTTAGGTTTTGGGTTAGTTGTTTTATTTCTTGTTGTAGTTCTCTTGAGGATAGGAGGTTGCAGCCGGCGCCGCGGATGATGATTTGTTCTAGGCCGTCGGAGGTTACTACGGTTATGTTGTATTTTTTTCCGTTTTCGTGGGCGAACTTTTCGATGTAGGCATCAGCGGTTTCGGCTTCTTTGGTGTAGACTACATGTATGTTGTGGTAATCTAGGATTTCGGTTGGGTGGCCTTCTACACGGTAGGCATCGAATACAAGGATTAGATTGCATTTTTTCATGCCTTGATAATTGCATAGAATATCCATCAGTTTTCCTCTGGCGCTGTCTACGTTGATGTTTGCCAGTTCTTTTAATTCATCCCAAGCAAAAATAACGTTGTAGCCATCCACTAGAACATATTCTTCTTTTTTCTCTGTTTCTTTAAAGGTTCTTACGGACTCCACAGGATATTTCTGCTTCTGTCTGTTTCTTAAGGACTGACTCTTTTTCGGGCTTTTTCCGCTGCCATTTCGATTGGCGTAAAAGGTTCTTTCAATGATGCGGTCTACTTCCTCTGTGTCAATCCATTCTTCTTCATAATAGCTTTGGGCTGTAACTATGGTTTCTTCCTGTGGTTCTTGTCCCATTGCTTCTACGTGCATATAATCTTTGACCTGATCCCACTCCACATAAAAACCGGCACCATGGGCGCAAAAAACGGAGCCCGTAGGGTTTCTAAGGTCTGCTTCCGGTTCATAGGCAATTTCATGGATTACCTCTGCTTCGTTGTGGCATGGATAATATCCTTTTACACGCAGACTTAATTTACCGCAACCTTTGCTGTATACGTTAACCTGTTTCTGGTATTCGCCAAAAGTTGCTACCGGAGCTTTTCCGGTAATTACCGCCATATCACCAAACCGCTCCGGTGTATCGAACATTCCGTGCATATTTTCAATATCTGTCATAGCCCGTCCAATATAGTTTTCCGGAATTTCTAAACGAAATTCATAATAAGGCTCTAAGAGAACGGATTCCGCCTCCATAAGTCCCTGTCGTACCGCCCGGTAGGTTGCCTGCCTAAAATCACCGCCTACAGTGTGTTTCTGGTGCGCTCGGCCCGCAATCAGGGTGATTTTCATATCTGTAATGGCAGAACCGGTAAGCACACCCCGATGCTGCTTTTCTTTTAAATGAGTTAAAATCAGTCGCTGCCAGTTTTTAGAAAGCTTGTCCTCACTGCAGTTGCTTTCAAATACCAGCCCAGCTCCCGGTTCTAACGGTTCTAACATTACATGCACTTCTGCATAATGTCTTAACGGTTCAAAATGCCCAACACCTTCCACCGTATTTTTGATGGTTTCCTTGTAACATATGGTTCCATGAGCAAACTCTGCCACAATGCCAAACCGTTCCTTGATGACAGATTTCAATATTTCTATCTGCACTTCGCCCATAACCTGAATATGGATTTCCTGCAAATCCTCTCGCCAGAGAATGTGTAACGAAGGGTCCTCTTCCTCCATCAGTGAAAGTTTTGGCAGCACAGAAGCCGGATCCTGACCTTCCGGAAACACAATCTGATACGTTAATACCGGCGTTAAGTAAGGCAACACTAACTCATCTTCCATCCCAAGACCTTCTCCCGGAAACGTCTTGCTTAACCCTGTTACCGCACAAATCTTTCCAGCGGCTACTTCCTTTTCTGTATGATATTTTTCTCCGGAATAAATGCGAATTTCATTGACCTTTTCTTCCCAAGGCTCATCCTCATCCCCATTGTGACTGTTTCCGGAAATTATATCTTTTACTTTCAGACTTCCTCCAGTAACTTTCAAGTGCGTCAGGCGGTTTCCCTGCTCATCTCTTGTAATTTTAAATACTCTGGCACCAAAGTTTTCCGGATACAGGGATTCTTCGGTAAGTACATCCAACTGTTGCAAAAATTCTTCCACGCCCTGCAATTTTAGTGCAGAACCGAAAAAACATGGAAATACTTTTCTGTCTTTGATTAATTTCCGTATTTGGGACTGCTCTATTACGCCTTCTTCTAAAAAGCAATTTAAGACTTCTTCCTCCTGCATCGCCAGAGTTTCATAAAATTCCTCATCCCATTCCCTACTAAAATCAATGCAGCCATCACCAAATCTGCTCTGCAATTCTTCCATAAGTTTTCCACGGTTGCTTCCATTTTGGTCCATTTTATTCACAAAAAGGAAGGTAGGGATGTGATAATGCATAAGCAACTCCCAAAGAGTCTGGGTATGTCCCTGTACACCGTCAGCTCCACTTACCACAAGAATAGCATAATCTAACACCTGCAGCGTACGCTCCATTTCCGTAGAAAAATCAATATGCCCCGGAGTATCCAACAATGTCATTGTAGTATGTTCCAGCTCCATCACTGCCTGTTTCGAAAATATGGTAATTCCTCTGGCACGCTCCAGTTCGTAATTATCTAAATAAGCATCTTTGTTGTCTACACGACCGATTTTGCGGATACTTCCGCTGGTATATAATAACCCCTCCGAAAGGGTAGTTTTGCCGGCATCCACATGTGCTAGAATGCCGGTACATATTTGCTTCTTATTCATTTTATCTTACCCATTCCTCAATCACACATTCGTGCTTTTTGGTTTCGTTATCATAATTAATTCCCACCAATAACAATTTCCCTGTGTAATCTTTCAAGCTTTCCACATACCTTTTATCTTTAATCTGTTTAATGGCTGCATTTGCATCCTTATCCCACTTAAGCTCCACTACAATAGCAGGCTTGTCCAAATATTTCTTTCTTGGTAAAAAAACAATATCCGCAAATCCCTTACCACTAGGAAACTCTCGTATTTGAGTATAGTAATTTCTCGCTGCATACAATGCAAGAGAAATTGTGTAGCTCAATGCATTTTCATCATTATATGTCAAAATAGAGGTTTCTAAATGAGCCTCCTCAATTCCTTTTGCAAGAATATCTTCTTCTTGATTCCATATAGCCTGCAACAATTTTTCTGACACACTTACGGATTTGATGATTTCCTCCCAACCAGCACTTTCCATTGAGTTATAAAATTCTGTCGCCACCTCGGAATTTGGAATAAATACTTCTTTATCTTCAAAACTATACCCTAAATATCCTAGATGTATCAGCAAAGTCAACACATCATCTTTATCCGAGAATGTAGTCATATCATTCATAAATTTATTGGTATTAATCTTCTTTCTTCCGCCAGCCAAAAGCTCCACAATCGTATCGCGAAGTCCATCATAATTCATAACAATATAGTGCTTTAATGCTTCATAAGTTTCCGTCTGGTTCCAAAAATTGTCAAAACATTTTGAAAGAACTGATTCTACTACGGACTTTGGACTATATATGTGAGGTACGCCATCAAAACAATACCCATCATACCAACATTTCATTTCCTCTTTATCCACACCGTATTTTTCACATAATTCTACCACTTCTGGCTCTGTAAATCCCACATACTCTGCTAACTGTCTCGGATTTGCCATAGAAAATTCTTGAAACATATTTAATGCCGAATGAGTTCCATACTTTTTAATTGGCAAAATTCCCGTCATATAAGCAAGTGCAATATAACTCTTATCTTTCAAAAAATTACGCAAAAAATCAAGGTAACTGTTTTGCATCTCGGTATCTTCCCGGTATTCCCTAAAAATACAATCCCACTCATCAATAATAATCACAAAAGGACACTTTGAAGCTTCATACACATCCTTCATACTTTCAATTAAATCCGTTTCGTCAAAGTACTCCACATCAGGATATGCCTTCTTTAAATCCTGCATAATTAATTTTCGAATCCGCTCCAACATATCTTCTATATTTCTGCTTCGACTTAAAAACTCCTGCATATTTAAAAATATTACATCATACTGATTCAAATATTTTTCAAAACTTTCCTCTTTTGCAATTATAAGGTTTTGGAATTGCTCTTTAGAATCACATTCTCTGCCATAATAGGCAGCCAACATTTCTGCTGCCATAGATTTTCCAAATCTTCTTGGACGGCTGACACAGATATATTGCTGCCTTGTATCTACTACTTTATTTGTATATGCAATCAATCCTGTTTTATCAACATAGATTTCCGAATTTAAAGTTTTCCTAAAGCCCTGATTTCCAGGATTCAAATATTTCCCCATGCTCACACCCCTTTGCTTTGTATATTGACTGTCTTTTCTCTACATTTTATCAGTAAAGTTTCCTTTCGTCTATGGTTATTTTTCTTCTCCCTTCCTAAGCCCAGGCAGTATTTCTACAATACCGCAAAGCAATGCCGTAAACACCAGCGTAATTGGAATCATTATATTGTTTTCCGTTACGCCTCTGTGATAAATCATCCACGGGACCTGTATCAAATACAGAAAAATCAGTCTTTTTATCAGTTTATCCTTCAAATATCCCAGACGAACACAAAAAATATCCTGCTTCTTCACCGGATAATACGCCAACAATCCATACACTGACTGCCCCTGAAACTTAAGATAACTTCCCATTTCTAAACATATACTAAATGCATAGCCCACATTTCCTACCCAAAACATAACCTCTGTGTCACTGATGAAACTAATCATTAGAAACATTATCTCTAAAAAATAGAATGGTACCTTATACAGCCAACTATCATACTCTCTGGCCTCCAACAGTCTTGTGTCAAATTCTTGCACCAGTAATCTTGCCTCTTTTCCCTTATTTTTATCCATGAAGTATCCCTCCTGTAACCTCCATATCGCCTACATTCTCCTCATAATACACCATGCGTCCCTGTTCTAAGCGACAAACGTAGTCCATATTTTTGTTGATGTCTGACTGAACATGAGTCGTCATCAACACCGTTGCTTCCGTAGCAAGAATTTCACGCAAAATTCCATAAAAATCCTTTCGAAATACCGGATCCATGCCTGCGGTTGCTTCATCCAACAAATACAGTCTGGCATTTCTGGCTCTGGCAAATGCAATCTGAAAACGAATAAATTCCCCTCGTGACATATTTCCTATCGTTTTTTTTGTAGACAAATCCACTTCTCTCATGTACTTTTTAAACTGTTCCAGATGAAATTCCGGATAAAATCCGCCTAGAATTTCCACATTTTCCAACGCGGTTTTTCCATTCAAAAAAACATTATCGTCCGCCACATACGCACATTTTTCCATAAACTCTCTGCGATTCTCCCTGATATTCTGCCCCTGAAAATAGATGTTCCCTGAAAAATCTGCTTTTTCTTCCAGCATACAGCGCATCAGCGTTGTTTTTCCTGCCCCGTTTTTTCCCACGATTCCCAGAAGAAATCCTTCCTCCATTTGAAAATTAATATCTTCTAAAACAAAACTCCCCTGTTTCTTTGTTACATGTTGAAATTCTAACATACGCCCTCCTATATTCCCAATAAGGTCTGCGCCATTTCCAATATTTCTTCTCTGGACAAGCCCGCTTCCTTACATTCTTCCAGCACTTCTGACAGCCTTTTTTCCAGCATCATAAGCTGTTTTTCCTTTAAATAATCCTGATTGTATTCACACACATAAAAGCCTTTTCCTGCCACAGAACGAATCAGCCCTTCTTTTTCCAATTCTTCATAAGCGCGCTTTGTGGTAATAACACTGACCTGCAAATCGCTGGCCAACATTCGTATGGAAGGAAGTGCTTCCCCTGTTTTCAACTCACCCGTAACAATGGCGTTTTTTAACTGATTTACGATTTGCTCGTAAATTGCCATGGTTCCTTGGGGTTTAATTACAATTTTCACCAGATTTTCCCTCCTTCTGCCTTATAGATTTCCACGTCTGGAAATCCGTTCCTGCTCCTTCTATCAGCTTCTTTCTACCATTCTTTATAATCCAAGGAAAAAGTATTAATTGTGTCAGAAAAGAAATTATCAGCACAGGCTCCAACCAGATATTTATCTTTTCACAATTTATCAAGATAAGAATTCCATAACTTATCCAACAAACCGCAATGTAAACAATTTCCTGCCATTTATTTCGATTTTCCTTAAGATAATCAGATAATTTACTTTCTCCATCAATACTTTTTCTGTTTGTAGGGAGCCCCATTGATATACTTATCATAACAAAAGAAAGTATAATGGCAATTCCATTTTGCCACTTAATTTTCCCCCACAAAACAAGTACTAAATTTCCCATTGAAAAAAGTACACTTACTGCCGTAATTTTCACCCAAAAGCAACAATATAGATAGGATAGTTTTTCCTGCTTTGTTAATGGTGCCAAATACATAGCCGGTGAAAGACTGGTGGGATATATTGCATGAACTACTCCCTGTAGCGCAAGAAATCCCCAATAAAAGGCTAACAATGCAGTTGTTTTCACGCCTAATTGTACTGAAAAATTAAGCATCCACATAACAATCACCATTCCCCACACACCAGATAACATTTTGCCTTGCTTATTTTCCCACAATGTAAATTTTCTGGATGCAAAATCACTTAACACCATTTTAACCACGTCGTTTTCCCCTTTGCTTTTGACTCCTCTTTTTTACCACTTCATAAGTTATTCCCTGTTCTATGCAGGAATGAAAATCTTTTTTCAGCGTCCAGGCACATACTAAAATTTGCAATATTACCAATAGAATAATTAATGTAATTTCCCAGTCTTTCTCTATCCCTTCCCAAAATGCCAGGGCAAGAAACAGAAACACCGATATAATATAAGCTAGCAATGCTCTGTAATCGCTGCCTTTCATTGTCTGCTCTCCTGTTGGCGGTATTGAATCTCCAAATTTGAAATTACTGATTCCTGCCACAAGACTCCATAAGCTTAAACACAACACCAGTAAAATCGCCTGCCACCATAACATTTTTCCAAACGCCACCAACATACCATTGCAAATTCCATGAATTAGCGTTATCGCTGCTACCTTTACCCCAAAAGCAGTATAAAGATATTTTCTCTTATCCTCCCGCTCTATGGGAACCAAAAACATTGTGGTTCCCAGATTGTTTGGATACATAGACTGAAACAATAACATCAGAAAAAGCATGAAAAACTGGGTAACACTTACCATTCTTTTTACAGATTCCATTTCAACTGCATATGGATTAAACACAACCAAAAGATATAACATGCACATCACCGCATGAAACAAATTGCTTTTCAACGCTTCCCACCGTCTTGCGTATAAATCTTTCAACACCATTTTTACCATGTCCGTTTTCCCCCCTCCTGCTCGCTCTTAATGATGTGATACATAATGTCTTCAATACCAGGAACATTAACTTCCAAATCGTTACTGTAAAAAGAATGATTGGTGTGTTCTACTAACGCTGTGGTTGCATATTTTCCTTTTTCTTTGTGGATTACCCTTGCTTTATTGATGAGATTTATCTTATAATCTTCTCCGCTTACCAAACGGTATTTCTTTTCCAACTCACTTCTGTCCACGCTGAATTTCACATTTCCTTTATGTAAAAAAGTAACATAATCGGCAATTCGGTCTAATTCCTCTGTCATATGGGTTGCCAAAAGCACACTCTTTTCCCCATCCGCCACAAATTCTGTAATAATCTTTAAAAATTCCTCCCGAAATTCCGGGTCAAAATTTGCTGTAGGCTCGTCTAAAATTAACAACTTCGGCTTATGTGCCAACGCAAAAGCAAACTGAAACTTTAACTTTTCACCCTTGGATAACTTCTTGTATTTCTTCTTTTCCTCCAGTTCAAAACGTTTGCAATAATCTAAAAACAATGCTCTATCATAATTTTCATAATATTTCCCATACATATCCGCCTGTTCAATTAACTTCATTTCCCCGGAAAACACATCATCCACCAGCACATATCCCAATAAATTGCGAATTTCCTTTTCCTGATTTTCATAAGTCATACCATCAATGAAAATCTGTCCCTTGGTAGGCTTGTACAACCCCAAAATCAAATTTAACAAAGTCGTCTTCCCCGCCCCATTCTCACCAATCAGCCCCATAATATAGCCCTTTGGTAATTTCACATTCACATCCTGAAGTGTGAAACCCTCCAACTTTTTCTCTAACCCCTGTATCTCTAACATATATTTTCCTCCCTTTCCGTTCATACACTGTATATACACATATATACACCATATGAACAGCTTTGTCAAGAGGGGAAACAAGGCGACGTTTTTGGGTGACCGGGACGCCCGCTAGAAACAAATCCCCTTCCAGAGCAGACCCAAACAACTCTGGAAGGGGATTTGTTTCTAGCGGGCTGTGTACGGCACAGCCAAAAATGTAGGCTTGTTTCTGGAAATTTTGCTGGCTTCGCCTCAACAGCTCACAAATTTCAATGTATGGAATTGTAGATTTCAGTTCTAGTGGCTTCCATGCACAGCTCATAAGTGGCACAACGTTATCCCTTGACGACAATCAAGAGGCGTCCCTAGTGAAGACGAAATCCACTGTCTACGAAGACTGGGCGCGACCGCTCTCGGGAGCGTCCTTAGTCGCAGTTGACAGTTAGTTCGTCTTCACGTTGCCTCTGTCGTCAAGGGATAACGTTGTGCCACTTATGAGCGTCCTGTCAACCACTCCCCCAACCTGAAATCCCTACAATTCCCCCCCACATCGAATCTCCACAATCTGCTCTCCCATAATCTCTTTCATAACCTCAAACGCCTTCTTCCCGGTACAATGTCCGGTATAGAATTTGGTTGGCAGAGTTGTTAGTTCTTGGGCTACATTTTGAATGGTTTCGATGTCGGCTTGTGTATATTCTTTCTGCATCATATGGAAGCCACTGATAACCATAGTTGGATAAGAGTTATATAAACGCTTATATTCGTCTAAAATATTTAATATTCCGTTATGTGCGCAGCCGGAAAACAGGATGTGTTCGTTGCCTTGATGTATAACAGCACACTGTTCATGTCTAAAATCATCCTGTACATAATTTTCTCCGTCCTTTCGTTTTAGAACTTGATTTCCTCTGGCGAAGAAGCGGCGTCCGGTGATGTTGGTAAATAACTCTATTTCAGAATCGATTTTTAAGTTTCCCTCTATAATTTTTGCCTGAGGAAGCTTTGCGATTGCTTTATCTATACCAATATATTTTTCTCCGTTGGAAAGATTATAATAATCTCCCAGTGCCGTTTTCTGTAAATAGATTTCTGCTGTTGGATTTATTTGTGTGAAGGGTATCATTCCTCCGGAATGGTCGTAGTGTCCATGACTTAGCACTGACAAATCCACCTGTGTCAAATCGATGCCTAAAACTTTGGCATTGGCAAGTGTAGCGTCAGATGCCCCAAAATCCAGCAGCATCTTATGTTTCTCTGTTTCCATGTAAAAGCTGAGTCCGTGTTCGTAAACACAAGACTCACAGCCCTTTGTATCTTCCATTAAATTTATAATTCGCATAAAAGCCTCCGTTTTACTGTTCTTCAAATAATACCTTTTCTGCAATCACAGCGGCATCTTTGATACAATCTCCACAAGAACGAAGCACTTTTCCGGTTTCTACACCTTTTAACTCTTTACATACCACAGACTCGTTCTGCTCTGCAAAGCGTTTTACAATTTCTCTTGATAATTTATAGGTTTCTGCCTTGCTGTCCGGATGTTCTGTATTTCCGCTGCTTCGCTTCATTCCTGCAAGCACGCAAGCTCCACTTACTGCACCACAAGTGCCTTCCATACCGCCCATGCCAAGGCCTAAGCCTTCTGTCATTTTGAACATAACTTCTTCCTCTACGCCAACTAAGTCACAGTAAGTGCAGGCTACTGCCTGGGCACAGTTATAACCTTTATCATGTCTTTTTATGGTTTCTTCTACTCTTGTTTTCATGTGTTTTCCTCCAAATTTAATACCAGATTTTCAGGCTTTCTCCCTGTACGTTAACTGCCTCTGATTTTGTAATCTTAAGCTTTTGTTCCGATGAAAAACTAATGGTTTCTCCATCTCTAAAAATCATATTTTCTTTAATTACATATTGTGCTACATAAAATAAAAATGCCTGAATTTGTTCCAATGAATGTTCACTTTCTAAAATTTCCATTTCCATTTTTCCGAAAGCATCCATTCCGTAGGTATATCCCATATTTCCTTTTTCATTGCTGCCAAGCCCCAAATATACCCAAATAGGTATTGGTAATTCGCCTTTTTTCATAGCATCCGCACCCTTTTGATAAAATTTAGGTTCAAATACAGTTCCTGTGGTATAAATTCCAAGTACGGATTTTTGACTTAAACAGGAAGATACCAGAACGGTAAAATTAAATGCAGCTTCTATCGGATTTCCTTCACGACTAATGGTAAATACCACAAGATGTGCCTGATGCTTCTTTGTAGTTTCCACCGCTTCCTTCCACATGTAATTGGCTTGGGCATAATGCTCTGCCTCCCCGTCAGGAATTGGCATATCCATCAAAGATACCACCATCAGATTATCTTCGTATTCCATAACAAAATTGCCGTCTTTTAACTCATAATCTTTTATTTTCATTCCCCATGTTTTTTTCAGTTCGGAAATCATCTGTTCAAAATCAAATTCCGCTTTTTCCAACAAAATGAAGCCCTGACGTTTTCCCAGACCTGCTTCCTGCTCTTTTTCATCTGCCTCGGCGCCCTTTGCCTGCCATTCTTCCTCGGTCATATTTTCATATTCTTCTTCGGTAACGCCCCTACGTTCCAGTTCTGCACGAAAACGGCTTTTCCAATATTCCTTCATGTATTCAATGATGGCAATACAGCTTTCCTGTGCAGTTTTCGGGTCATACGGCTCAAACTCACTAAAGGTGTGACCACATTCTTCACCATCTTCACCAAATCCACATACCCCAAGCATCCATTTTGAAAAAATACCTTTCTTAAATTTCAAAATGTAATAATGGTTGTCATCATAATCAAATTCTCCTGCCACCTCTATTTTTGCAGGTGCTTTTCCCAATTCATTTTCATGGCTTAACCAGCCTGTCATAATGCTTATCGCTTCTTGTTTTTTGTCTTGAAAATTCATCTTTTTCTCCTCTCATTTCACATTTGTTAATGCCTACAAAAGTATATCATAAAATCCTCTATTTTCCTATTCTTTCAAAAGATTTATCCTTTTTATTTTTAGAATTTTCTGATTTTTCGCTTGACACCGGCAAATTTTTCTGCTATTCTAAAACCCAATCCTTAAGGGAGTAGTCGGCACGACATGTGCGGTAAGTCAACATAATGGTGTATGTATTAATTACATTGTAAATCCTGGTTTACCTTAATTGACAAGACTTAAGTATAGCATTGCTGTACTTACGTCTATCTATAGTTTGATTATGAGCGAGTACAGTAATGTACTCGCTTTTTTATTCAAAATATTTTCTTAGGAGGTAACATAATGAAACTCAAAATGAACAATGTCCATAAGTTTTATGGCGAAGGAGAAAACCGCATTGAAGTATTAGCAGGAATTGACTGCGAGGTACAGAAAGGAGAAATTTGCGTCCTCTTAGGCCCGTCCGGTTCCGGAAAATCAACGCTCCTTAATATTATCGGCGGTATTGAATCCGCAGACGAAGGATGCATTGATATCGGTGAGGACTGCACTTCTAATATGAGCGAAAAGCAGTTAACCCTTTATCGCCGCAATCATTTAGGTTTCGTATTCCAGTTTTACAATTTAATACCTAATCTTACAGTCAAAGAAAACATCGAAGTGTGTGCTTATTTAAGTAAAAATCCCCTCGAAATCAACGAACTCTTACATACACTGGGATTATATGAACACAAAGATAAACTTCCTTCTCAGCTTTCCGGAGGTCAGCAGCAAAGATGTGCCATCGGCAGAGCTCTTGTAAAGAACCCATCCATTCTTCTTTGTGATGAACCCACAGGGGCCCTCGATTATCATACATCCAAAGAAATTCTGGCATTAATCGAACTGGTAAACAAAAAATACCAAAACACCATCATCATCGTAACCCACAACGATGCCATCAAAAATATGGCAAACCGAGTGTTAAAACTTCGTGATGGCAAAATTGTAAAAAATTATGTCAACGATACTGTTATCATTGCCAAAGACTTAGAATGGTAGGAGGTGCCTTATGAGAAATCCATTACAGAAAAGACTTCCAAGAGAATTTTCCAAACATGCCGGAAAATATATTGGTATCTTTGTAATCCTTGTATGTACTATTTTAATTGGTTCCTCCTTTTTGGCTACCATGGACGGGGTGGTTTATACGATTGAAAAAAATGACCAGGAATGTCGCATCGAAGACGGACAGTTCGAAAGCACCTCTCCTATCCCTGAAAACCTAAATACTTATTTCGATGAAAAGGATATTACCATCGCAGAAAACTTTTACACCACAGTAAACGATTACGAAGGCAGTGCAAGAATTCTGATTTTCAACCAACGTAAAACTTTAAATCTTCCTTCCGTTTTTGAGGGGGAACTTCCTGTGGCAGACAATGAAATTGCCATTGACCGCCTGTTTGCTAAAAATAGAAATATTCATATCGGTGATACCTTAACCTTAAACGGTCAGGATTTTGTTGTGACAGCCACCATTTCTCTGCCAGATTACAGTTCCCTTTTTAAAAGTAATCAGGATTTGGTAATGAATACTTCCGATTTTGGTGTATCTGTTGTGACAGAAGAAGGATTTTCTCGTTTTTCCAAGGACACCCTTACTTACCGGTATTCTTATCAATTCAAGACCGATTCTCTGAGCGATTCTAAAGAGCGTGAGCTGATAGAAGATATGCAAAAGCAGATGTTGTCAGAAGGCGTTACGTTACAGTCCTTTCTAACAGCAGAAAGCAATCCAAGCATCAACTACTTAAGAGAAGATATGGGCAAAGACGGGCCTATGATAAAAGCGTTTATCTATATCTTAATTGTGATTATTGCCTTCGTTTTCGCTGTACTCACAAGCAATACTATTGAAGCAGAAGCTGCTATTATCGGTACGCTGCGGGCTTCCGGATATTTTAAAAGAGAAATTTTAATTCACTATCTCTCACCTACCGTTATTGTTGCTGTAATAAGCTCTGTAATTGGCAATGCTTTCGGATATACAGTTATGTTAAAACCTTTTGAAGATATTTATTATACTTCTTATTGTATTCCGCCGATTAACCGCCAGTTTAGTCTGGAAGCTTTCATCACTACCACGATTATTCCGGTGGTTCTGATGGTTGCCGTAAACGCCCTGATGTTATACAGTAAATTATCCTTATCTCCGCTGAAATTTTTAAGAAAAGATTTACATAAGAGAAAACAAAAACGAGCTGTCAGACTTCCTAATTTCTCTTTTATGAACCGCTTCCGCTTAAGAGTTATTTTACAAAATAAAGTCAGTTATCTCATTCTCTTTTTCGGAATCTTTCTTGCCAGCTTTTTACTGATGTTTGGCATCGGCTTGGAACCACTGATAACTCATTATGTGGACGAAATCGATGACACACTTCCTTACGAATACCAGTATATTTTAAAAGCCCCTGTAGAGCTGGAGGATGGCGAAAAAATGGAGCTGTACACATTGAAAACATGGTATGAGTTAGGTGAATCTAACATTGATATTTCTTTTATGGGAATTTCCGAAAACAGTGAATTTTTCCAAGAGTTGGAACTTCCGGAAAATGATGATGAAATTATTGTAACTACACCTCTGGCAAAAAAGCTGAATTTATCCATAGGAGATACTCTTGTCTTTGAAGATGAGTATTATGAAAAAGAATATACTTTAACCGTTTGTGGAACTTATGAATACAACAGCAGTCTTGGCGTTTTTATAAGTCAGGAGAATTTGAATCGTCTGCTAGAACAGGATATAGATACTTTCAACTGCTATATCTCCAATGAAAAACTGGATGTTGATGAAATGTATCTGGCAAAATATATTACCCGTGCTGACATGATCGGTGCCGCGGAACAGATGATGAAATCATTTAACGTAGTAATACAATTTATCAATATTTTCTCTGTTGTAATTTACATGGTTTTGATGTACATTCTAACCAAAACCATTATCGAGAAAAACACCGTTTCCATTTCATTTATGAAGGTGTTTGGCTATAGCAGCCGTGAAATCAACCGTCTGTACTTGAACGCAACCACCATCACTGTAATGCTTTCCTTGTTCTTATGTATTCCATTGGAAGCATTGTGCTTTAAGTACATTTTGGTGTATATTTCCAGTCTTATGGAGGGATATCTTGAATTTTATCTGCCTATGTGGGTGTATATCAGCATTATTGGAATCGGAATTATTGCCTATTTCCTAATTAACGGATTGCATGTTTACAAAGTCAGAAAGATACCTATGAGTGAAGCGTTGAAGGATAGGGATTAAGAATTATTTGTATTTTTCTTACAACGCATTTATAGAAATGAAAAAAGAGAGCCTACTGTACTGGTAAGCTCTCTTTTTTACTTTTAATGATAATATTGTTTTATGTATTTTTCTGCATCCTTTTCCGTCAATTCAAATTTCTCCTGCATTTTTAATTTTGCTTCTTCTCTTGCTATTCCCATCTCACAACACAATTCTAAATACGCCTGAATTCCCTGCTGAATTCCACGCTCTATTCCTCGCTCTATTCCACGTTCTAAAATCGCTTCACCTAAATTACACATTTCTCCAAAATCTCCTTTCTCCCATTCTGTCATGGGGATATGATATATACATTCTAACCGTTCTATGATAGTTTTTGCTGGCAATTCCGGTGTTAGCAGTGTTTTTAACATTCCTGTTAAATTTTGCTCTGCCTTTTCGTCCGGTATCTTTGTTGGAAGATTAATCATAAGTACTTCCATTAAATCGTAGCGAAATTGCTTATCCCCTATTATCTTTCCAAATAATACTTCCTGATTCATACGATATCTTATGATGGTATTTTCACAGTATTTTGGCGGATAAATACTTTTTACATTTTCATCGTATTCCTGTACCTCTTCTGAAACAGAAATCATGTTTTTTAATCCTGTGGTCAAATACATTCCTCCTTTTTTACAGGAGTAAGACCACAATATCTTTCAGTTTTCCTCCTGCTGTTTTATTTTTGGATTTTTCGCAAGAGTTTGACTGAATCTTTGAATATAGCTTTCGCCACATAGAATTTTAGAAACTGTTTGCTTAAAATTAGGATAACATAATATAAAATAAATAGCAACAGAAACAACCACAATCTTTAATTTCAAAACCCGCCCCATAATCACAGGCAATAATTTTCTCTATGACATCTAACAATTTTTCATCATCCGAACGCCTATGAGTGCTGGCATACACACAGGATATTTCTCCATCTTCCGGAATCACATATCCTTCTTTCACAAGCAGATCATTGTCTAAAAAAGAGCGAATCGCCAAAAAGTTATGTTCTGAGTCTTCTGGTATTTCCATAATAGACCATGTATCAATCTTGGCAATTACTTTTCCTTCTTCTGTAAAGAAAAAACTAGCATAATTGTAGCGTTCATCGCCTACCTGTACTGTTCCCACACCCACAAAACCATTTCTCTCTATGGAAAAATAACGATATGTAACCCATGCAAAAAGAAAAATTATTAATATTACATTTAAAAACACTAATTTCTGTTTACGTGTAATCTGCATTGAATTCCCTCACGTTTTATGCTTCCTTCATTACATTCATACGGAATATTTTTCTCATATACAAATCCAAGTTTCTTCATCACATTCCCGGAAGCCGGATTCTCTACTGCATACCTGCCCACGATTTCAGAAAGTTGTAATTCCTCTTTTGCAAATTCAAGTACTTTCTCCATTGCCTCCGTAGTGTATCCTTTGCCCCAATATTTTTTTCCAAGATTATAACCAATTTCCCAGCATTGAACCTCTTCCTCATAGTAAATAAGCGCTGTTCCTATTAATTCATTGGTTTCTTTTAAAACAAGTGCAAATCTGTACCAGTCACTTTTATCTATTTGCCCGATTTCAAAAGCAATCCATTCTTTTGTTTTTTCTATATCGTTGTGACTTGTCCAAAACATATATTTAGCAACATCAGGATCACTTTCCCAACATTCAAATACTTCTTTTGCATCATCTTCATGAAACGGTCTTAATTTTAATCGTTCTGTTTCCATTATTGGTGTTTTCATAACTCTCTCCCTTTTTGTTTTACTCGCCTCTAAAATAAAGTATAAACATAGTTTACAACCAAATCTAAAAAAATTCTGCACAATGACATAAAATATCATTGTGCAGTATCCTTTTTGACTAAAGCTTTCAATAACAACTCCGTCATCAAACTATACTCTAAATTAAATGTATCCAGACTTGCCTTTAGCATTTCTTCATTTGTTATTTTCGTAAAATCTAAATAATATCCATTACATTCTGCCAGCAGCCCAACAAACATTCTCTGTGTTCTTCCATTCCCCTCACGAAATGGATGTATTGCGTTAATCTCGCCTAAATAAAATGCCAATCTTGATGCCAGCTTATCCCTTTTCATGCCGGATAAATAGTTTTCATCTTCCAACTGTTGCATTACAATGTTCATCTGTTCTTCGATAAACTCACAGCGACAAAACTGATTTCCCTTAGAGATATTCACATTTCTTGTCTTTCCTGCCCATTCATAAATATCTCCGAAAAGGAACTGATGTATTTTCTTCAAAAAATTAAAATCAAACGTTCCATGTATGGGATTTTGCAACAACTGTGCGGTTCTAAGAGATGTAATCTCCCGCTCCGCTTTTTTTAATTCAGCCTCATCTGTGATGCAAAGCTTATTCTTCAGCACATTTGTATTGGGATAACAATAAAAAGTATCCTGTTCATAGAAATATTCATCTGCCATCCAATCACCTACTTATGGGTGTACTTATTCACCAATCCATCTACTGCTTCCTGAAAAGAAACTTTTCCTTCCAGACATTCCAGAATTCGTCCCCTATCTTCATTTTCCAAAGGCATATTTTCCATCGCCATAATTGCATTTACATTTTCAATAATTTTCTCGTTCTGGCTCATTTTTAGACCTCTTTATACTCTCTCAGCTTGTTATGGTGGTTATTTTTGTATCTTTTTATATTATACTCGTTCTTTCCACCACTTACAACCAGTCATTTCAAAAAACTTCATCTTCCACAATCCTATTTACGATAGCATTTACATGTATCTGCATGGTATCCAGACATGGCACCGGGCTGACTTCGTCATTCAAAATCAGGGGCAATTCTGTACACCCTAACACAACAGCTTCGATACCATTTTCCTCTTTCATTCGTGCTATAATTTGCTGAAATTCTTTTAATGTTTCTTCTTTAACAATACCAAACTCCAGTTCGGAAGAAATTTTATCGTTTATAAATTCCAGCTCTGCACTTTGTGGAATCACAATTTCAATTCCCTTTTCTAAAAATGGCTTTTTAAAAAATTCTCCTGTCATAGTGAAAATAGTTCCCAATAGCCCTATTCTCTTTAAGTTTTTGCAAACTGCTTCCTGACAAGTAGCTTCCACAATACTGATAAGAGGTATCGGACTTTTCTCTTTTAATCTGTCAAATACAATATGAGATGTATTGGCAGATAACGCCCCAAACTCAGCTCCACTTTGTGCCAAATTATTGATTGCCTGCATCAGACATTCCGTTAACTCATCATACTTTTCTGCTTTACACAACCCCAGCACTTCAAATACGTTTACACTTTCAATCGTTAAATTCGGAAAAATTTGTTCGCCCAGCCTCTTCTGAACACCATATACAATATCATGGTAATATGGAATCGTGGATTCTGGTCCCATTCCACCTACTAATCCTAATTTTTTCATAGTTATCTCCCCCTTATCACTTATAATATCCCATTATAATATACAAATCATCAAAATTGCAACCGCTGCCGTTATCAAATCCACCCCCAGACTCAATAAAATCTTCTGATATGGACGTTTTCCATATTCCTGATTTTTTTCGTCTTTGCCTAATGCTTCTCCTTCTAAAAAGGCAACGATTTCCTTATAGGTCTGAATATCGAATTTCTTCTTCTGTTTTTCAATACGAATTGCATAATAAAATGCCACCGCAAAAATCACTCCCCACACTGCAAATCCCACAAGTCCCAAAAAGTGTAATAGCGGAATCGGTAACACCATACCCGCAAATAGCAGTATACAATAAATTCCGCCATCCTTGTTAAACTCTGCAATATCCTCTTTTTCAATCTGTTCTTTCATCTCTTTGATATCTCCTTTTACTAAAACGTCAAGAGAAACTCCGAAAAGAGAACTTAATAATGATAATGTTTTTATATCAGGATAATTTTTATCGTTTTCCCAATTTGAGATGGATTGGCGAGATACATAAATTCTGTCAGCCAACTCCTCCTGAGAAAGTTGCATTTCCATCCTGTACTTTTTTATTTGTTTTCCAATCTCCATATGATGTCCTCCTGCTTCTTTAGTCTATTCCACAAGCATGATTTCAGCTATCAAAGATGTTTGACATTGCCCGGTTTTCGCATGTCAAAAGTGTTTGACATTGATAAAATCCCAGTTTTCACAAACATAACAAATGAGAAGAAACGAAATTTGTTCCTTCTCATTTCTATCTATTTTTTATATAAATTTTCTTTTGCACGTTCTAGCAACTGCTTCTGTACATGTTGCGCCTGCTCTCTTTGACGTTGTGCTATATATTCATCTAATGTTTTATACTCTGCATCCATTTTGCAGCCATAAAAAGTTCTGCCATCATCTTCTTCCTTAGTTCTTACCAACTTTCCCTCCAAATCAAAATGCAAATGATGAGCACTTTCATCAAAAGAAATTCTTACCATTTCTCCCGGCTTGGCATCTACTTTTTTCGCAGATAGAAAAGAAAATCCATTGGCACTAACATCTCTCACAGTTATACTTAGAGAAGTTCGCTGTTCTCCTATTACTGCGCTTCCAGGATCCCCTACAAAGATTCTCACGCTAGTTCTTCTGTTTACTTCCACTCCAACTTTTTTACATATAATGGCATGATAATGTTTCCCCTTATACTCTACCACTTTCATAAGACATTCTCGCCATTCAATGGGTTTTTCCCCTTCTCTTGGATAAATGACATTCAGAATAATGTCTGCATGCATAAAATCTATAATCTGATTTTTGTAACGTATCGCATCAATAAATACAACACCTCCTTCAGAAAATCTGGTTATCACTTCGTATTCTTTTCTTCCACCTTTTGCAATTACTTCTATGCAGATTTTCTGATTCGCTTCCAGGTCACCAATCTTCATTACTTCCATATCGCCAACCCCCTTATATAGTTTTCAACTTGCACTTTATCTATATCATATAGTATATCATACTTTTTACTTCTTGCCTAATCATATCTGGCAAACTCCATTACAATTTTCCCCTTATCCCTGCCTTAAAAAATGCATTTCCCGACCAATTACAATTCCCTTGGCATCCGTTCCATGTCCTATCTCTTTGGTAACCGCAATCGGTAAATCACTTCCGGCAATTTCTAAAACCAACGTTTCTATAGATGGAATACATCCCCCCGTTTCCATTTCTGTAAAAGTTCCTAACAAAATGCCGGCAACTTTTTTAAATGCTCCTAACTGCTGTAACTGACGCAAATACGTTTCCATCTGAGGAACTGTTCCACCCCGGGCTTCCAATAACAGTATTTTATCTTTGAAATCCGGCATGTATTCTGTGCCTGCTAATTTAAGAAAACATCTGATATTTCCGCCTATCACAACTCCCTGCATTTCTTTCTTTTGAATAAATTGATAATTTAATTGAAACAAATCATTTCCCTTATCCAGCACAGTATTTCGAAAATTCGCTGTCTGCTGTTCTTTGCAATCGTAAATCAGATTCCGAATCTGATACAAAACGGATGGATTTCCTGTTTTGGTATAAATTGCATTAAGCACCGTTGTCAAATCACTATAACCCCAAAACATCTTTGCACTTTTCGCAATTACCTCATAATCAAGATAAGGCAAAATGCCATTGGCAATATCTCCACCAGAAATATCAAATATTCCTTTGATTTCATCGTCCGAATAAAATTTCATAAGAGCCTTGGCACGTTCTTTGGCTGTTCCGCTAAATGCCCCTTCTTTTTCATATATATAATCACTAAATACCGGTTGAAGTCCAAGGGATAATAATGTATTTTCTAAATATTTTAATTTTTCGGCTTGTGTCCTTTTCTGCCCGTTAGAACAGCAGACAATTCCAATCTTTTCTCCACTTGCAAACATGTTATCTTCTCCTATTTTATAAATATTCTTTTCATTCTACATTTTACCTTTTTTTGCGAGCATAATTCACCATTTCTGCGAGATAATAGTTATGTATCTTTAAAAGTGATGGAGGTGATTTTTATGGCAAAAGCCGGTATGAAACGTCCGGACCCGAAAGCTCCCCATGGTACTGAGAGTAACCACAAAACACATATTCCAAAGAATGATGTCCCTCCTGTACCAGAAATTCAAGGCAAAGCAAAATCCGGAAAAGAAAAGGCAAACCCGATGTAATGGGTTTTGCCTTTTCTGATTTATTAGGATTCTCTATTAAAATTTTATTGCTCAATTAAAACAGAAGCCCCCTCCGACTTATCTCCATTTAACCATTGCCATTCTTCTCTAAGTTCTATTTTTCCGTCTTCCATTACCTGAGGGGTACTGTGACATTTTCCAACTCTGATTTCACTATTTATATTCATATGCTGATAATAAAAATCCAATTCTCCGTTCGGCTGAACCGTTCCTATCATATGACCTTTTACAATATCTCCACCAGAATAGTCTGCCCACAGCATGGTTCCTTTTTGATGATATGAAAAAGTAGTCTGATTGCTTACTTCTCCGTTTTCTGTATTCATTTTGGGAATAAAATATTTTCCTTCATAACAAATTGAGGTATCCAATGCAGGCAATCCTTTTTCCATAATTCCATATACCAAAATTACATCATTTTCCACAGCCCACTGGTCATACTTTATGGTTTTATATCCTCGCTTTCCGTACATTTGACATGCCGGAAGAGATGCATCCAGATATACCGTGTTGTAATTCTGTGATATTTCATTTTCCAAACTCTGCATAATATAGCTGCCATATCCCTGCTTTTGATATTCCGGAGCTACATATACCCTTGTAATGTGATTGTCTTTATAACTTCCTGTTCCCACGATTTGATTTTCGTTTTTAAGTATGCCAACAAACCCCTGCGCAATATCCCCGGCAATATTCTCTCTACCGTGCAATTCACAGAAGAAATCAACTACTTCCTTTGGATAATACTTGGGATAGACACTTTTTATTGTTCTTTGAACTAAATCATATATTTGTTCTTCATCTTTGGAAGTTGCTTTTATGTATTCCATAATTTTATCGCTCCCCTTTTTCTTGAAATTTTTCAATAATTATACAGGGATTCGTTTAAGTATGCAAGTTAAGAAATAATTTCTATTCTAAACTCCGTGCTCAGCCAACCAGCTATTAATATCATCCAACAAATTTTCATCTGCCTGATATTGACTATTTGCATCTTCATAATAGGCACAGTTTTTTATCTCTCCTTGACTTGAACCATACCACAAAGTCCCATCCTCTACGCAAAATACCAAATATTCAACATTTTCCATTTCCCATGACATATTATTATAAAATCGAAACAGCTGAGGTTCTGCATATTCAACCTCTATGTAAGTTTTGTTGTTTTTCATGATTGTTTCTATGCTGGTAAATTGACTTTCAATTTTGTAAAAACTGGATTGGTTGTCAATATCATTTCCCATCCAACGATACCATGTAAAATAATCTGCATCACTGCTATTGCTTACATCATATTTAGCACCATTCCTATAAATATTCATTCTGGAAATTGCCGCAATTTCTTCATCACCATTTCCAATTCCATTATAATACGCATCCTGCTCTTCTTGCATCGCATCGCCATTTGCCACGAAGGAAAGCAGAAACAATACGATTGTTGAAGTGAGTAAAATTGATACAAACTGAATAATTCCTTTTTTTTCAATCGCCTGAGCCACTAGGAATCCAACAAAAAATCCTGCTGTGTTAATAATCAAATCATCGCTTTCCGGCAAACGTCCTGTAAAAGCCTGAAGCAATTCTATGAAAAGTGAACTGCAAAATCCAATCAGCAACGCCTTACCCCAGCTAACTTTCCATTTCTTAAATACAAACTCTATCAAGAGTCCATACGGAACAAACAAAAGAAAATTCAACGTAACCATTTTCATAGAAGCACCTACAAATGGAATACTCATAAAATTTTTCAACGCTGAAATGGAAAAATCGCAGGAAAACTCTCGTCCGATAATTCCCGTTATGTTAAGTATCGTACATACATAAATTGTCAACAACATTTCACTAAACAACGTTAACTTTGATATAGCTCTAAAATCCTTAAAGCTTCTTTTCTTCGTGAACAGCAATACACCTTGTCCAATAATATAAAGTATAATTCCCAGCAAAACACTATTTTTTGCCGTCCAAATTCCTTGTAATAAATATGATATCATTATAAATCCCTCCCAAATAATTTGTACATAAGCCCTTCCTCCTGCTTTTCAGAATCCACATGAAAAATATCTATTTTTTCTCTATCTGCGCTTCTATCTGAAAATGCAGGATACAGGAAACCAAAGACCGGTTCTGCCGGTTCATATTTCTCCCTCATAGGGCTTATTGTACAAATAATAAAATCATATACTTCTTCTGATTCCCACAAATTTTCTTTGTCTTTTCCTTTCAACGGCACGTCGTATACTCCATGAAATACAAATATTGCAAATTCATTATCTACAGGGTAACCGTCTGCCATCTGTTCATAGAATATTTCCATCAGGGCATCATTTTTTAAGCCACATTGCTGAATCGCCTGAAGCAACTGCCACATACTGTCTTTTCCTTTTGCTGTATCCGGAAAAATATATTCTTTTAATTGTACATTTGTTTTGGAAAATGGAACTGCTTTTGCCAGCTCTAAATTCCTTGCTTTCTCAGAAGTTGAAAGTTTTCCAAAATGGATATTGAAACTTTCATCAATTTCTCCTATATCACTTATATAGGCACCTGCAATTCTGTCAAAACAGCTTCTTGCCGGTGTCATACGTCTTGTTAACTCTAGCATGTCTTCTCTGTTAATCATTTTTTGTTCACTCCATGGTAGATTTCTTAAATTTAAATTTTTCAACAGCATAATTGACTTTTCTATTACATATGTTATACTATAAATAAGCTAACTCGTGAAGTATTAAGGCTGGGTTCCCAAATGGGAGTAGGTGTAAACCAAGAATTCCTTTGCCCCTGGGGTCAGCTTATTTTTTTGCTTTTTTCAACTGTTCTACAATGTTTTTCGGATCTTTTTGTATTTCTCCAACAATTAGTTCTATGGTTTGCATAGAATATGTATAAGATGGTTGAGCATATTGTTTATGTATATAACAATACTTTTCATTCTCTTTTATTTCATATACTTTATTGAACAAGTTAAAAATATACTGATTCATTTCAAAGTCTATACCTTCCTTCTGCAATCTACGATTAATCTCCTTAATTGCATTTTTCATTGTATATTTATGCGTATTGTTCGGATCTTTTAATTCCTTAATAATCTTTACTCCCGCTTCCGCATCTTTGTCGATATGTACAAATGACGTTGCTTGATTTTTATCCTTAGTAATATAATGCAAATGTTCTATCTTAATTGCAAATGCTTGATTATTTTCTGCAATCATTGGTTCTATTTGCTCATTGATTTCTATTATTTTTTGTGCTATTTCTTCTGGATATTTTGCACGAATTATATTTTCATCTAACGCTTTCATACTCACAGCTAATGTTAAAAAATTTTGTGGTATAACTTTTGTCATATCAACATTATGAAATTCCTGCATCTTTTCAACATAATTCAACACACACGCTTGAAATAATGGAATATATATCATCTCATATTCTTCCGTAATAAAATGCGTTTTTCCCCTCTTTCGACCATTTTAAATATAATTTTACATCACATATAATATTTTTTCAATTTCTTTATATAAAACGGTCATTATTTTTGTACTTTCATTTAAAAATCCACAAATGATTTTTACGTAAAAGCAAAGCCTCCCCACACTTTATCTGTGTTAGGAAGGCTTTCTATAAATATATTGCTCAATCAATTATAGCAAAGTTCTCTTTAATTATTCTGCTTTTTCAAATGCCACACTATGCACTAATTCTTTTCCTGCTTAAACAACATCGTCATTTTATCCACCATCTCATTAATCACCCTAGCCTGTGTTGCTACATTTGTTATGTCATTCGCATTACTTTCAGCCATGGCATTTATTGAATTGAACTGCTCATTTTCGCTTCTGATGCTTTCAGCAATTTCCTGATTGATGGATACTGTATTTTTTATTACTTCTGCCTGTTTGCTTTGGGCTTCTCCCATGGTTTCGATTGCACTGACTGACACATTCAACAGTTCTGTCATGTCCTGCATACCCTGAAATACATTTGCAAAGTATTCATTCTGTGTTCCCATCTTAGTAGAATTTTCTTCTACCTGTGCGGTAATTTCTCTTACATTCTGCTGCACTCGCTCTATTACCGGCTGAACTACTTTTAAGGATTCTTGTGTGCTGTTTGCAAGGTTTCCAACTTCTGTTGCAACAACTGCAAATCCACGTCCGGCTTCTCCTGCTCTGGCAGCTTCAATGGATGCATTCAAAGCCAACAAATTCGTTGAATTTGATATATCACTGATAAGACTTAATGTAACACCAATTTCCTGTACTGCATCTGAAAGTCTTTGTGTTATATCATTTGTGGCTTTCATGGACTCTGATACTTCTCCGTTAATCGCATGTAAATCATTCAAGAGTTTTTCATTTTCCATGGATTTATCAAGTAAATCTTTGGAAGTTGTTTCTACTTTCTGTACATTATCTGCAACAACACCTTCCCATTCGTTCAACTCACCGAGATTTGCCATACTTTCATCGGTTTTGGAACTAAGTATATTGCTGCTCTCAACTAACTGTTCACTGGTTGCTGCCAGTTCTTGTGCTGATGCACTTTCATTTTCAGATATGGATGACAATGTGGTTCCGGCAGTGTACAAGTCATCTGACAATGTCTGAACCTCATTTAATACATCTTCCAATTCTTTTTCCTTTTTATCCACCATTCCAAACAACATGTTAGTACGATAGCAAATAAACATGCTTCCAGCAAACAATACGAGATAAAATAGTAAGATAAACACCCAACCAATAATTTTATGTAGTTTCAAGAAACCTGCCGGGAATATTATCATGCATATTAAGTTTAAGCCAACTGTGACAATCGCATTTACTTTGATTAATTTCATATCCAAATATATTACTAACAGCACAGTTGCTGCCATATAGTAATGGGTAATACAAATATAACTATCACTGGTGCTTGTACTACAAATAGAACAGGTAAGTGCGCCCATTATCGGCGGTATGCAGGCATACACATACTTTGCATTACCCCCTAATTTCTTCTCAAAAATTCTGGTTATAATTGCTACAACTCCACCCAACAGGAAAAAGGCTTCCCGCAATCCACCATTTAAAAACAGTGCAACAGCCGCCCAGCCTGCAACTGCAATGGCACAACAATAAGCAAATAACACATTGTTTCCTACTTTTTCATTTGAACTCATCAACTTTTCTTGCATAAATCATACCTCCTATTATTACCTTTTTTGAACCTGACTCTTTCATAGAATAATCACTAGTAACAAAAGCTTCCCCTCGCTTATCCAAAACACAAACCTGCTTTGCCCCAAAAGCATCGTTTTCTATGTAATAAAAAAAGCCTTTCAACACATGATAGTGTTAAAAAGCAATTTCTAATACATTATTATCATATTCTATTTTACTGCATACAAAAGAAACAGCCAACGTGCTGTGCTGTGCTGTGCTGTGCTGTGCTGTGCTGTGCTGTGCTGTGCTGTGC
>CAYVCL010000019.1:0-40357 GCA_964450185.1 uncultured Lachnospiraceae bacterium
GACATTTCGTTTTTTGCAAAAAGCACTTAAATGTTATCTAAATGACATTGTACGCCCATGATAGGGACAGAAGCTTGCCTTTGCAGGCGGAAATAACGCTCCAGTGAACTAAGTTTTAAGCCGCACTAGGTTCGTCGCTGGAGGGGCTCCTCACCAAGTGCTTGCTAAAAACTGGATTTCACTTCTGCTAAAAGCATTTCCTGATTGCCTGCAAAGGCAAGCTTCTGTCCCTATCATGGGCTGTGCATGGCAAGCTCCAAAATATTGAATCGAGGCAAAAAACGCACTTGATGGCAAGGCTCCTAGATAATGAATTGAAACCCAAGCATACCTCAGCTTGCCAGAGTACATCAAATATCTCACCGCTCAGATTTTGTTGTTTGGTCAAGTTGACGAATTAGGAGCATTTTATACTTCATGGTTACCAAGCACAGCTCATAGGTGGGACAAAGGCAGCTTTGCAAGGCGATAAAAGAGGCGTTCTTAGCGAAGACGAAATCCACTGTCTACGAAGACTAGGCGCGACGGCTCTCCGGAGCGGCGTAGTCGTAGTTGACAGTTAGTTCGCCTTCGCGTTGCCTCTGCCTTGCAAAGCTGCCTTTGTCCCACCTATGAGCGTACTGTTCACCACGAACCCAAATCCTCCTACTCGCCCTCCCCAAACCCCAAAATCCCGCGTTTCAATCCAAAACATTGATTTTTTTAAAAGAATATGATAACATAGGAACGATATTGAGTGAATTTACCATAATGTAGCAGGAAGAAATATGGTGGAAAAGAAAAGAAATCCTTTGTTTGACAATGTCCGGGTGGTGCTTATTTGTTTGGTGGTGTTTGGACATGCCATTGAGCAGATAAGGTTTGAGGACAAAATATTTCTTGGCATATATAATTTTATATATTTTTTTCATATGCCATTGTTTGTCTTTTGTTCCGGGGCATTTGCAAAGTGTGATAAAAAGAGAATAGTGAAAAAATATCTGATTCCATATGTTGTTTTCCAAACATTATATGGAATATTTGACGTGTATGTTATGAAAGCAGAAGAAATCCATTTGTTGGAAAGCTATTATGTATTGTGGTATATACTGGCGTTGGCAGTGTGGAGTTTTGTATTACCTTTCTTTACGGCAGAGGGAAACAAAAGAAAACAGGTGATTCTGCTTTTGGGAAGTGTTATAGTAGGACTGCTTGCCGGATATGCAGACTGGATAGGAAAAGCTTTTTCTCTTTCCAGAATTCTTGTGTTCTTTCCTTTTTTTCTGGCGGGATATTATATCCGACAGGAAAAGCTTGGTTCAAAACTTATAGAAGCGGGAAGAATATATAAGGAAAAAAGAGGAATCAGAATAGGTTGTCTTGTTTTGGCTGTAATGGCTTTGGCAGGAATTTATCTGGTGAGCCCGGCGATTAATACATGGGCATTGTTTGGTTATACCTCATATGCATTTCAGGGGTATACGGTGCTGTTTCGTTTGATACAATACGGTGCAGCTACAGTGTTTGGAATTTTGCTGTTTCTTATAATACCGGGCGAGAAAGCTTATGGAAAGAAGCTGGCAGCCAATTTGATGGCAGTGTACTATAGTCATGTACCAATCATAAAATGTCTGGAAAAATCCGGCGTTACAGAAAAGTTAGACAGTAGCATGGAGCGTTTTTTATATGCTACAATAGTTACTGTTCTTATAATAAGCGTATGCACTGTGAGTTCCGCAGGAGTGAACAGGTGGAAAGCACATAGACAGGAAAGGAAACGTAAATGAACATAGCAATTATTCTTGCAGGTGGTGTGGGAAGCCGGATGAAGACAATCGATCGACCGAAGCAGTATATTGAAGTAAAGGGACGTCCGATTATAAATTATTGTTTAAGAACTTTTGAACATCATAAAGAGATTGATGAAATTTATATTGTAGCAGATGAAAGCTGGCAGGATTATATTAAGGAATGGCTTTTGAAAGATAAGATTACCAAGTTTAAGGGCTTTGCACCGGCTGGGAAATCAAGACAACATTCCATTTACAATGGTCTGATTGCCTGTGAAAACAGTGCCGGAGAAAGTGATATTGTGATTATCCATGATGCGGCAAGACCATTTGTTACCGAAGAAATTATTGATGAATGTATTGCCGGGGCAAAAGAATTGGACGGTGCCATGCCGGTAATTACCATAAAAGATACGGTGTACCGGAGTAAAGACGGCAAGAGCATTGCCAGTCTGTTAGAACGAAGCGAATTATTTGCCGGACAGGCACCGGAAAGCTTCCGGTACGGAAAATACCGTAGTATTCACGATAAAGCCACAGACGAGGAATTGATGAATACAAGAGGAAGCAGTGAAATTGCCTACAAAAACGGCATGGAAATTCGTCTGTTTCCGGGAGCGGAAAAGAATTTTAAAATAACAACCATGGAAGATTTAACAAACTTTGAAGCGGAATTGAATAAGGAAGGAGTATAAATGAAAGCATATGTATTAGAAGCAGTGGACAAACTGGTTTACAAAGAAGTAGAAACTCCAAAATGTAAAAGCGGTTATGCGCTGGTAGAAGTAAAGGCAGCATGTATCTGCGGTTCTGATATTCCAAGAATATTTGAAACAGGAACCTATCATTTTCCAACAATTCCGGGGCATGAATTTGCCGGTATCGTAAGAGAAGTAGTGGATGAGGAATACAAAGAGCTGGTAGGCGAAAGAGTCGGTATCTTTCCGCTGATTCCATGTAGAGAATGTAATCCTTGTAAGGAAGAAACATTCGAACTTTGCAGAAATTATAATTATTTAGGTTCCAGATGTGATGGTGGTTTTGCAGAATATGTGCTGGTGCCAATCTGGAATTTGCTGCCACTTCCGGAAGAAATTAGTTATGAAGAAGCAGCTATGTTAGAACCGATTTCTGTTGCCCGACATGCAGTGACACGGTTGTCAGACATTACAGGAAAGACTGCCTGTGTGTTTGGACCTGGAACCATAGGGATGCTTATGGCACAGTGGCTGCGTATTCTTGGTGCGAAACAGGTGATGCTTGTGGGAACTAAGCCGGAACAGGCTGAATTGGCTGCAAAACTTGGATTTGATTTGTTTTGCAACAGTAAAACAGAAAATGTAGAAGAATTTATAAAGAAACATACCAATGATGAGGGTGTGGACATTGCCATCGAAGGTGTTGGAAATAATGTGGTTCTGAAACAGTGTTTACAGGTGGTAAAAGCCGGCGGCGAATTGCTTATGGTTGGAAATCCTCATTCTGATGCACAGATAGAGAAATCAGTATTTTGGCAGATACTTAGAAAACAGCTTAAAATTTATGGAACATGGAATTCCAGCTATCATGGCGGACTGGACAGTGACTGGACGGAAGCAATCAGCGCGTTGGAAAGCGGCGAATTAAAAGCTTCCATGCAGATTACACATAAGCTTCCTTTTGATGAACTTCACAAGGGACTTGCCATTATGAAAGAACGGAAGGAATTCTATAACAAAGTAATGATTATACGGTAGGGGAAATATGAGAGCAGAAATTACAGCATCAATTATGTGTGCAGATTTATTAAATTTAGAGAAAGACATTAAAGCCTTAGAAAAGGCTGGTGTAGATTATTTTCATTATGATATTATGGACGGTCATTTTGTGCCGAATATGACACTGGGACTGGAAACCATATGTGAGATTCAGAAAAGAGTCAATGTGAGAAGTGATTTTCACTTGCTGGTAAATAATCCGGAAGAAATTATTCCATTGCTGGATGCAGGAGAAAACGATTTGGTTAGTTTTCACTATCAGGCAACAGAGAACATTGATAAATGTATTGAATTAATCCATGGACTGGGAGCGAAAGCGGGAATTGTTCTGGATGTGAAAGATGGATATGAATTATTAACACCATATATTGATAAAATAGAATTTGTTAATTTAATGATGATTACTCCTGGCTTTGCAGGTCAGCCGTTGGTGGATGGAATGATTGAAAAGATTATGGATACCCGCAAATGGCTGGATTCACAGAAGAAACATGACATTAAAATTATGGTAGATGGAAATGTGAATTACGAGAGAGCCAGATTAATGCATAAGTTAGGCGGCGATATCCTTGTTGCCGGTTCTTCCTCCCTGTTTAAAGGAGATATGACCTTTGAAGAATCTTTAAAAACTTTTGCTGAGTATACAGAACATAAAGCATTGTATTAATACTCTAATCGCTGATTAGTATCCAAATGAAAAGAGGAAAAGGAAAATGAAATTAATTATTCAGATACCATGTTACAATGAATCAGAAACCCTGGAAATTGCGTTGAATGATTTGCCAAAGCATATTGACGGTATTGACACCATTGAATATCTTATTATCAATGACGGAAGTAAAGACAATACCATGGAAGTGGCGAGAAACTGGGGCGTACACTATATTGTGGATTTGAAAAGAAACAAAGGACTTGCCAAGGGCTTTATGGCAGGGTTGGATGCCTGCCTTAGAAATGGAGCAGATATTATTGTAAATACGGATGCAGATAATCAGTATAATGCAGACGATATTGAAAAGCTGGTTCGTCCAATTTTGGAAGGAAAAACAGACATTGTAATTGGGGAACGTCCGATTGATCAGACAGAGCATTTTTCACCTTTAAAGAAAAAATTGCAGCATTTTGGAAGTTATGTGGTACGTAAGGCTTCTAAGTCTGATATTCCGGATGCGCCAAGTGGTTTCCGTGCTTACAGCAGGGAAGCAGCCATGCGTCTGAATGTTGTAAACGAATATACTTATACCTTGGAAACCATTGTACAGGCAGGAAGAAGCAAAATTGCCATGGAATCCGTGCCAATTCGTACCAATGGTGAATTAAGACCATCCAGACTGTTTAACAGCATGTTTGGTTATGTAAAAAAATCCATGCTTACTATTTTGAGAGCATTTATGATGTATCGTCCATTGATGGTATTTACCATCATTGGTGGTATTATTTTTGCACTGGGACTTGCTGTGGGAGTCCGTTTCTTACTGTTCTATTTTGGTGGAACCGGTGCAGGACACATTCAGTCGTTGATTCTTGCAAGTACCTTAATGCTTCTGGGCTTCCAGACATTTGTGGTAGGATTACTGTCAGATATCATTTCTGCAAATCGTAAGATTTTAGAAGATGTACAGTATCATGTAAGAAGAATGGACTTTGAAAGAGAACAGGACAAAGTCTGGGAAGCTGATAAAGTAAATGTGAAAAAAGAGGAAGAATAAATTATGAAAGAGATTGTAGTAGCCATCACTGCTGCCAGTTATAGTGGAAACAAAGGGGCAGCCGCTATGTTGCAGAGTTCCATTAAGCAGCTTCATAAAAAATATGGAGAGCAGTTGAAAATAAATCTGATGTCAGTTTATCCGGAAGAAGATAAAGAACAGATTCCGCATGATTTTATTGACATTGTATCCTGTAAGCCGGAGCAGTTACTGTTTGTAGCTTTCCCATTGGCAATTCTGTACAAAGGATTGGGCTGGATTCCGGGAATGAAGGCACTTCTTAAGAAAAATAAGATTATCAAAGCCTATACAAAGACAGACCTTGTAGTGGATGAAGCAGGAATTTCATTTGTAGACAGCCGTGGTTTTGTGATGAATACCTATGCTTTTGTCTGTGCGGCAGTTCCTATGTTGGTTGGAACTCCGGTAGTAAAATACTCTCAGGCAATGGGTACCTTTAAGAATCCATACAATCGTTTTCTTGCAAAATGGATTCTTCCAAAACTTTCTTTGATATGTGCCAGAGGTCAGGGAACTTATGATAATCTGGCAGGCATTGGAATCAAAGATAATGTAAAGCTGTGTGCGGATGGTGCATTTACCATGGAAGACAGCGAAGCATGGAATCAGGCAGTAGCAGATGTGTGCAGCAAGGACAGTTTCTATAATGAAAACGTCATTGGTTTATCCATCAGCTCTGTAGTGCAGAAAAAATGTACGAAAATGAATATCGATTATAAAAACACTATGATTCAGTTGATTGACTATTTGAACAGTCAGGGTTATCCTGTATTGTTAATTGCCAACGCAGCCAGAATCCACAGTGAAAAGCCAAGAAACAATGACTTGATGATAGGCGATGCTATTTATGAAGGTGTAGCCAATAAGGATATGGTTCGTTGGTATCATAAAGAAATGGATGCAGAAGAAATCAGAGCATACATTGGAAAATGTAGATTTTTGATTGCTTCCAGATTCCATGCGATGATTGGTGCTTTGGAACAGAAGGTTCCGGTATTGTTAATCGGCTGGAGTCACAAATATCAGGAAGTTCTTGATATGTTTGAACTTGGACAGTATGCGATTGACTTCTCCAAGCTTGATTTAGCACTGATTCAGAAAGAATTTGAAAAGTTTGTAAAAGAAGAAGATGTCATTCGCAAAAAATTAGAAGAAAATCACAGTGCAGTTATGGAAAGCTCTGCAAAGAATATCACTTATATTTCAGAAGTATTAGATGAAATAGTGAAAAAAAAAAGCGGTAAAAGAGCCAAAGGCTTTGTAGATTTTAATGCACCGGAAAAGTATACAGGAGAATACATAGCCTGTAGAAAAGGATATTCTTCTAAAGAAGAAATTCGTGCCAATGCGGCTTCTGGCGGAATGATTACTGGACTGTTGTGTTACCTGTTAAAAACAGGAAAAATCGACGGTGCATGGGTAACAAAGACAGAAATTAAAGATGGAACATTAGGATATAAAGCATACATTGCAACCACAGAAGAAGAAATAAGAGATGCATCTTCTAGTATTTACATGGATATGCCTCTGTTAAAACATCTTGATGTGGTGCGAAATTTTGACGGAAAAGTTGCAGTTGTGCTTGTTCCGTGTCTGATGCGTGCCTTGTCAGCCATGATGGAAAAAGACAAGGAATTGTCAGAAAAAATTGTATTAAAATTAGGATTGTACTGTAGTGGAAATCACTCCGATAAAGCCACACTGCTTTCTATGGAAAAATCAAAAGTTTCTTTAGAAAATGCGAAACGCCTGTATTACAGACGAGGTCATTGGAGAGGACAGTCAGCAGTGGTATATGAAAATGGAGAAGAAAAGCATTTTTCCTATACAAAAACCATATGTGCTTATAAGAACGCATATTTCTTTGAAAAGAGCAGTTGTATGTTCTGTCAGGATCATTATGCTTCCGCAGCAGACATCAGCTTTGGTGATATCTGGCTGAAAGAAATGAAAGGCAATCCGATTAAGCATACTTCCTGTGTGATTCGAAGCCAAAAGGCGTTTGAATGGTTTCAGGAAGCTGTGGATGCAGGAGAAATCGTGGCATCCTATATCAGTGGCAGAGATATTTTAAGAAGCCAGAAACGTGCCTTGAACTTTAAATATAACTGTGCGAAAGCAAAGGAAAATTATTACAAGAAAAAAGGCAGCGAAGTAAAATTAAACACAGAAGAAAAATGCAAATGGAATCATAAACTTGCATTTGCTCTTGCCAGAAGAAACAAAGAGTTTTCCGAAAAACATTATGACAAGCTTGCAAAGGTTCCATCTAAGGTGATTTATTATTATATGTGCTTTATTCGTGTGTTATTAAGCTTCTAAAGGAAGCTTGGAAAGAGGAATGTAGATGAATTCAGAACAAAAAAAGCTGGTAAAAAAAGGAGTTAAGGTACTGGGAAAACTGGTATCCGTATTATCCATTGTATTTATTGTATATGCGGTGTATAAGTTAGGATTTGACTTTTCCGCAGTGGATAACTGGGGGATTTTCCTGGGAGTGTCTTTGCTTTGTACCATTGCGAAATGTATTACGGTTTACATGTCTGGAAATGTGTGGTATGGATGGCTTAGTTTCTTTTCCGGTAAGAAAAATCAGAGAAAAGAAGCAATTTGTGTTTATGCCAAAGCAAACATTGGGAAATATCTTCCGGGAAATGTAATGCATTATGTGGAGAGGAATTTATTTGCAGACAAAATGGGAATCAGCCAGAAAAAGCTGGCAATCAGTACGGTAATGGAAGTACTCAGCCTAGTGACAGTATCATTGGTGATTGCAGTGGTGTTTGCATTCAATCAGTTAGAACAGGCGTTATACCATGTGTTAGGCGAAAATTATGGCATGATTATACTGGCAGTTGTTTTGGTAGGAATTGCAGTGGTAGTAGTGGCGGTGCTTCTTTTCCGTAAAAAACTGTTGGGAATTTTACAAGGCTACAGTATTGTTGAGTTTATTAAAACATTTTTGAAAAATATGGTATGGTACGCACTTGTTTTAGTGACATTAGGAGCTATTATGGTAGTGTTGTACTGCTATATGGGCGGACAGTTTGATTTAGAAAGTGCAAAACTGATTATTTCCGGCTATATTATTGCCTGGGTATTAGGATTTATCGTTCCGGGAGCACCGGGCGGAATCGGTGTCAGAGAATTGGTTATCACATTGCTGTTAGGCAGTGTGGTGGGAGAAAGCATGGTAGTTACTTTGTCCGTAACTCACCGATTAATTACGATTATAGGTGATTTTATGGCTTATCTGATAAGATTATTTATTCAGCCAAAAGTGGAAAATACAGAAGCAGACAGTGCCAATCAGTAGGTGATACAGAATGGGAAAATTATTAACGGTAGTGGTACCTACCTATAATGTTGAAAAATATATAGAGCAGAATTTATCATCTTTCGTAATCGAAGAAATTATGGAAGAATTGGAAGTTCTGGTGATTAATGACGGCTCAACGGATGGTTCAGCAGACTTAGCAAAACAGTTTGTGGACAAATACCCGAAAACCTTTCGAATTGTGGATAAGGAAAATGGTGGACATGGCTCTACCATAAATAGGGGAATTAAAGAAGCCAAAGGAAAATATTTTAAGGTAGTAGATGCAGACGATTGGGTGTTAGAGCAGGGTATGATACAATTAATGAATACACTGCGTAAAGTAAATTCGGACTTAGTTGTGTCTAACTTCTACTGGTATCATGATAAGAAACAGAGTACCAGCGTGGAGATAAAAGAACCGTTTAACGGTGTGGAATACGGAAAGGAATATGAGTTTGACAGTGTATGTTCCAACATGTATGTGAAAATGCACGGAATGACATTGAAAACAGAAATTCTAAGAAATATTCCAAAAATTGACGAACATTGTTATTATGTGGATGTGGAATATGTGTTGTTCCCGATTCCGTTGGTGAAAACAGTAACCTGTATCCCGGATTTTGTGTATATGTATCGGATTGGAATTCCGGGACAGAGCATGAACATAAATAAAATGCAGAAGAATCAGGAAAACTTTGACAGAGTCTTAACACGAATGTTTGATTTTTATCAGGATTGTTATAAAAAGCTGACACCGGAGAAGCTAAGTTATGTCAACCAGTATCTTGCCAGAGTGGTGGCAAGCCGGTTTAAAATTTTCCTAAGCTTTCCTTACAGTAAGCAGACAAAGGCAGAAATGAAAGCTTTTGATGAAAAGGTAAAGGAAGACTATCCTGAGATATATCACGCAGTAAAACAAAAGGCAGTATTAATGTTGAGGAAAAGCGGATATTGCCTTTATTTTGCGGCACAATGGATGTATAAGCTGTCAGAAAGGATGAAATAAAATGAATATTTGGAAATTAAGAATAAAAACATTTTTTCATTATATTGATTTAATTAAGGAACTGGTATCTAAGGATTTGAAATTAAAATACCGAAGGAGCGTTTTAGGATATTTGTGGAGCATTTTAAATCCATTGTTGATTATGATTATTATGACAATGGTATTTTCCAGAATGTTTGACCGCAATATTGAAAATTACGCAGTATATTTGCTGATTGGTCGTACGATTTTTGAATTTGTCAACAATTCTACATCACAGGCAATGATATCAATTCGTACCAATTATGCATTGATTAAAAAGGTGTATATACCAAAGTATGTATTTCCTTTAGCAAAGATTACCAGTGGCATGGTGGATTGCGTGTTCTCTTTAGGGGCATTGTTAATTGTAATGATTTTTACAAAAACACCGGTATCACCATATTTGCTGCTGTTTCCGTTTGTAGTGTTACAGGCGTATATTTTCAGCTGTGGACTGGGAATGTTCTTGGCACAGGCAGTGGTATTTTTCAGGGATATTCAGTATATTTATAAAGCGTTTAGCACAGCATGGATGTATTTAACACCAATTTTTTATCCGTTGGAACAGTTGCCGGAAAAATTGCAGATGATAGTTGTTTACTTAAATCCATTGTATTCCTATATCACACAGTTTCGTATTCTGGTAATCGACAGAGCAATGCCGGACACATGGATGATAGTATCCGGATTTGTTTGGGCGTTTGTGATGTTACTTTTCGGAATGGTTACCTTTAAACGTTCACAGGACAGATTTATTCTGTATATTTAAGGAGGAAGCACATGGCAGATAATATCATTGAAATTAATGATTTGACCATACGTTTTAATTTGGCCAGTGAAAGAATTGACAATATAAAAGAATATTTTATAAAATTACTTAAAAGACAGTTGCTGTTTCAGGAATTTCTTGCGATTGATGATTTTTCATTAAACATTAAGCGTGGGGAGTCCTGGGCATTGGTAGGTGTCAATGGTTCCGGAAAATCTACCTTGTTAAAGGCGATTAGTGGTATTATGAAACCACACAAGGGAACCATTAAAGTAAATGGTACCATTGCACCAATGATTGAGTTGGGAGCCGGGTTTGATGCCAACCTTACAGCAAGAGAAAATATTTACCTGAATGGTTTGATTTTAGGACATTCCAAAAAATTTATGGAAGAACATTTTGACAGCATTGTGGAATTTGCAGAAATTGAAAAGTTTCTGGATTCTCCAATTAAGAACTTTTCTTCCGGTATGAAGGCAAGATTGGGATTTGCGGTTGCCACCATGGTAAATCCGGACATCCTGATTTGTGATGAAGTACTGGCGGTAGGAGATGCTAAATTTAAAAAGAAATGTCAGGAAAGAATGAAAGAAATGTTATCCGGCGGAACAACTTTGATTTTCGTGTCCCACAATATAGACCAGGTAAAAGAATTGTGCGACCACGCAGCATGGATTGAAAAAGGACATTTGATTCAGGCCGGTGAAGTAAATGAAGTTTGCGATGCATATACAAAGAGTTTGAATTTATAAGAGGAAGTATCAGGAGAAAGTGATATGAAGCTACAGAATATTTTAGTAAACTATTGTGAAAATGAGAAACGTAAGTCACTGTACTATAATGGTAGCGGTTCCGTAGAAAATGCAGAGGGGAGAATCTGTCTGCTGGAGGGAGCAACACTTTCTTTTGGTACTTTTTTTAATGGTTTTTCCCTTGGAAAGTGGAGAAAATATACGGAAACAAGCGAATATTATGTGAGTTTTCAGGGAAGTGGAAAGGTGAAGCTTTCCTTATACCATAGTTGTCTAAAAGAAAAACAGCCGGTGACGGAGCTTTTATTAGAACGTGAAGTGGAGTTAAAGGAAGACCAGGGAAGCCGTTTGGTGATTCCGGAAAATCTGACACAGGGTATCTGCTATCCGATAATCGAGGCGCTTTCTGATGGAGTAGTGGTGTCAGAGGGGGCTTATTATGGCACATGCCATAAGGAAAAGTTGCCGGAAATTTTTCTGGCGCTGGATATTTGTACCTTTAAGCGTGAGCCGTACGTAAAACGCAATATGGCACAGTTGGGCTGCGAATTGTTGGAAAACAGCCAGTCAATGGTTTATAAAAATGCACAAGTCTACATTTCAGATAATGCAGATACGTTAGGAAACACGTTTGAAGGAATTTCCTATATTACAGTTATGCCAAATGAAAACGTAGGCGGTGTAGGCGGCTTTACCAGAGGAATGATAGAAGCTATGAAAAATCCAAAGGTAACACATGTGCTGGTTATGGATGACGATGCGGTGATAGAGCCATCTGCCATAGAAAAGACTTATGTATTTTTGCAGGCGTTAAAAGAAGAATATGAGGATTACACCATAGGAGGAAGCTTGCTTCGTGAAAATACTCCTTGGATTCAGTACGAATCCGGTGCCGTATGGAAACGAGGAAAAATCAAGGCACTTCACCACCACAAAGATATGGGACAGTTAAAGAATCTTTTGGAAAATGAGCAGGAAGAAACGGTAGAATATGCCGGATGGTGGTATAGCTGTGTGCCAGTGAAAAGAATAAGACAGTGCGGACTTCCACTGCCGATTTTCATTCACAGAGATGATATTGAATATGGTCTTAGAACCGGTCAGGAGCATTTTATTTTCTTAAATGGTGTGGCTGTGTGGCACGAAGCTTTTGAAAATAAAATGCCGGGAGCTACTGAATACTATGACTGGCGAAATCTTGGCATTGTAAACAGTATTCATTATAAAGACTATACAAAAGATGAATTGTTTTTGTTTTTATTAAAGTGGGTTACTGCTAACGTGATACGTTATCGTTACCGTTATGTGGAAATGAATTTGCAGGGAATCGAAGATTTCTTAAAGGGTATTGACTGGCTGAAGGAGCAGGATGGACAAGAACTGCATCAGGAAATTATGAAAATGAATTACAAGGCAAAACCGGCAAAAGAATATGTAGGATACCGGGGGCTGACAGAGCAGGAACTTATGTGGGATTCCATTGAAAAGGTGGAAGCAAAAAAAGTGACAAAGGCAAGAAAACTGTTGCAACAATGTACTTTAAATGGTTATCTGCTTCTGGCAAAACGTGGAAAAGTGTTGGTTGCCATGCCCCACGACAATATTTATGCCATGTTTCGCCAGAAAGAAATTTTGTATGTGGATTCCACTGGAAATGCATTTCTTTTAGGTAGAAGCAGAAAAGCAGCCTTGAATTGCTATCGAAAATTGTGGAAAGTAAAGAAATTGATTGATAAAGAATTTGATTTAAGAAAGCAGGAATATGCGGACAGATATCAGGAGCTTACCGGGGAAGCGTTCTGGCATAAGTACCTGAAGATGGATAGATAAAGGAGAGCCTTATGGGAAAGGAAATTAAATTACAGACAATTTTATTACCGCAGGGTGAGCCTTATACTTCCCTACAGAAGATGTACGATAGGGGAGAAGAAAAGAAAATTACAGAAAAAGGCACAATGCTGTTGGAAAAGGGACAGGTGTTTGACGCAAGTACCTACTTTAATTCCTGTCCGGCAAAAAAGTGGTTTTTGTATACAAAGCTTTCCAATATAAAATTAAAGCTTTGCATACGGGGGAATTTTACCATAAAACTGTTTGCCCATAAGGTGGAGAATGTTACTCCCATAGAAGAAAATGCGGTGTTTTCTTTAGAACATCATGGAAAGCTCCTTTCCAGTGAGAGCCATAATTGTCAAGAGGAAGCAGAAATTACGCTTGCGTATCCAAAAGAGGATGCCCAACTTTATTCTTTCCAGTTGATAGCCCATGATACTTGTGAATTTATAAGAGGAAGTTATGTGGGGGAAGTGGAGGAAAAAGACATTCGTCCGGTGGTGCTTGCCATGGCAATTACTACGTTTAAGAAAGAGAAGTTTGTCTTGCCTAACATAGAACTTCTTCGGAAAGAAATTTTAGAATCCGGGGAAGAAATTGCTGAGAATTTTTATGTGCATGTGTCTGACAATGGAAGAACGTTAGAAAGAAACGTGGGAGGACACAGCCACATTCAAATTCACTCCAACATCAATGCGGGCGGCAGCGGTGGCTTTGCCAGAGGAATGATGGAGGCAATGAAACAACAGGTAAAACCGACCCATGTATTGTTGATGGATGATGATGTGCTGATTCAGACAGAAAGCATCAAACGTACCTATGTGTTGTTACAAATATTAAAAGAAGAGTATCAAAGCCATTTTCTAAGCGGTGCCATGCTGTTTTATGAAAATATGCATGTACAGCATGAAGATGTAGGATATGTGGATGAATATGGCGCATACGGTCCGGTAAAACCTCCAATGGATTTTTACCGTATCGAAGATTGCTGCTATAATGAAATCGCCCCACTGGATAAGGAAAATCAGTATGCAGGCTGGTGGTACTGCTGTATTCCGATGGAATTTGTACGGGAAGATAACCTTCCGTTGCCATTGTTTGTCCGTGGGGATGATGTGGAATACAGCCTGCGCAATCAGGCGAAATTTATTACCATGAACGGTATCTGCGTATGGCATATGGGATTTACCAGAAAATTCAATGCCATGATGGAATTGTATCAGGTACACAGAAACAGCCTGATATTCCAAGCAGTCAGTGATGTGTGCAGTGAAATCAATTTTATTAACCGAATGGAATATTTTGTGCGTTTAGAAGTGATGCGCTTTAATTACAATAGTGCGGAGCTTTTATTGGAAGCCATAGAAGATTACATGAAGGGACCGGACTTTTTAAGAACTCCAAAAGGAGAAGAAATTATCAAAGAAAAATCTCAGAAAAATGAGAAACTGGTTTCTTTAACAGAGTTTCCAGAGATTCCGGTAAAGGTATCGGAACTTTATCAGGATGCGTCCTATTCCAAAGTAACTTATGTGTTGCATCGCATGTTTTACAATGGTTTGTACCTTCCAAAGAAATTTATGAAGGATGAAGTGGCAGTGATTCCTTACGACTGGTTTTGCGCCATTGGGAAACAATACCGTCACAGCAGACTTTTAGCAGTGAACCCTCATACGATGGAGGGGGCAATGCGTATTATGGATAAGAAACGTGGCAAAAATATTATGAAACGTGCGAAAAAGCTGTTTGGACAGTGCAGAAAGAAACAGCCGGAACTTACAAGACAGTACAGAGAATGTAGTGCAGAATTTACCTCGGCAGAATTTTGGAAAACATATCTTGGAATTTAGCTTTGAAGGATAGAATTGGCTTTGCCAGATAGATTAGATAGAACAACAGAATGAAGAAATGAGGAACAATGTGAGTAAGCAGAAGGAATACAAGAAATCAGCGATATATAGAAAAAAGATGTTTCGTGCAGCAAAAGACGTGGTGCATGCTTATTTGCAGAACCCAAAACAGGAGATAAAAGCAGAGCAGGAAAGAGGAAAAGGATATTTAGAAGCCTCTGGATTTACAAATATCCGTGCTTTGCCGGAGCATGCATGTACGGGCTGTGGAGCATGTGTTAATGTGTGTCCGGAGAAAGCCATACGCTTTAGCAGAAATAAGGATGGTTTTCCGGTTCCTTATATAGATGAAAAGAAATGCGTAAAATGTGGTCTTTGTCAGAAGAAATGTCCGGAACTTTTCTTGGAATTTCCAAAGAATGAAAAGGCGGACTGCTATGCTGTGCAGGCAGAAAATAAGAAAAAATTCGCCAGTACGGCAGGAGGATTTTTCTATGTGGCAGCAGAGCAGGTCATCAAAGAGAATGGCTATGTATGTGGCGTGTTTACCGATAACGATTTGAAGGCGAGATTTACCATTATTAACGAAGCGGATAAGATTGCCAAGCTTAGCAAGACAAAGTATATGCAGGCAGAAATCAGAAACTGTTATCAGGAGATGAAAGCACTATTAGAGCAGGGGAAAAAAGTGCTGTTTTGTGGTTGCCCTTGTCAGATTGCAGCTTTTCGCAAGGTATTGTCAAAGGAATATGACAATCTGCTTACCATAGATTTTGTATGCGATGGTATGGCAAGCCCGGAAAGCTTTAAGAAATATTATCAGGAAATGTTTGGCGAACGTCCTCTCTGGATTGATTATAGCTGTAAAAGTGTATTCGAAGGAACCGACAAGGGAATTAAGTTGATGCAGAGAAACGGAGAAGAATATCTTGCCGGTGCAGAAAAAGATCCGTATTTGAAAGCATATCATTCCGGACTGAACAAACGCAGTGCCTGTGGCACTTGCAACTATGCTTTGGAAGTGCGTCAGGGTGATATCACTTTGGCAGATTTTGCTGAAGTAAAACAGTGGAAAGAACATTTTGATGACAGAAAAGGTACTACGCTGGTACGTTTAAATAATAAAAAGGCACAGCAATTCTACGATACCATAAAGGAACAGTTTGAAAAACAGGAAGCAGTGCCTAGAACTATCGTAAAATATTTCAACCATTTTGCAAGAAAGCCAAGAGTGGCTGAGTTAGATAAAAGAAGACATTTCTTCGAAGAATTGCAGTCAAATACCTTTGAAAAGTCGGTAGAGTATGCAAAGAAAGACAAATACGATGTGGCAGTGTTGGGGCTGTGGTTTGGTAGAAACTATGGCAGTATGATGACTTACTATGCCCTGCATCAGGTGCTTCGCAGTGAAGGATTGTCGGTGTTGATGATTCACAATCCATTAGCTTCCGAATATGAAAACTGGAATACCAAGACACATCCGGTAAAATTCGGTATGGAGCATTACCATGTAAGTCCGGTAGTGCCACTGGAAAATTTGGAAAGCTTAAACGAGCATGCAGACAGCTTCCTGATTGGTTCTGACCAGTTGTGGAATTATTGGCTCAGCAGACCTTACGGTCAGGCGTATTATTTGCAGTTTGTAGCAGATAATAAGAAAAAGATAGCTTATGGAACCAGTTTTGGCTCAGAAAAATACAATGGTCCGGAAGGACAGCGAAAGTTAGTTCAGGCGAACTTGCGCCGTATGGATGCGATTTCCGTCCGAGAAGATTATGCAGTGGATATCTGTAAGGATACCTTTGGCGTAGATGCAGTCAAAGTGTTAGATCCGGTATTCTTGTGTGACAGAAAAGAGTATGAACTGTTGGCAGCAGAAACCGGCAAAAAGAAGGAAGAACCATATATTTTTGCCTATATTTTGAATCCATCCAAAGAAATCGGAGCGATGCTTCAAAAGGTGGGAGAAAAATATCAGAAGAAAGTACTGGTAGCTTTGGACGAGCCGCCATGGCTGTTTGCGGAAAATAAAGCCGCCTTGGAATTGTCGGAACATTCCAAGGTAACAGTACTGGAAGAAGTGGAAGTAAAAGAATGGCTGTTTTATTTTAAACATGCAGACTATTGTATTACCGATTCCTTCCATGGCAGTTGTTTTTCCATTCTTTTTGAAAGAAAATTTGCAGCGATTGTCAATAAAAAGCGAGGTAGTGCAAGATTTCCTTCACTTTTGTCACATTTTGGCTTAATGGGACGATTGGTGCAGGAACCAGAAGAAATTCTTGCAGCGGACTGGCTTTCAGAAGAAATAGATTATGAAAAAGTATTCCAAATCATTGAGGAGGATAAACGCCAGTCCATGGAATGGCTGAAACAAGCGTTATATACTCTGAAAGAAGTAACGACTCACAGAGTTTACAAGACCATAGAGAAGGAAGAATCTCATGATATCTAAAATAACATCAAAATTGAAATATCAGATGCAGACAGCAAAAATGCGATGGGATAAAAAACACACGAAAAAAACAGTGGAGGCAGTGCCAAATAACCGTTGTTGTGGTTGTGGCGGATGCAAAAATGTATGTCCGGTGGATGCCATAACGATGGAAGAAGACGTCTGTGGATTTCTTGTGCCGAGGGTTAATCAGGAAAAATGTATCCACTGTGGTTTGTGTTTGAAAAAATGTCCTGTGATAGATAAGCATAAAGAAACAGAGGAAAAGCCAAAAGTATATGCCCTGTGGGCACCAGAGGAAATACGAAAGAAAAGCTCCTCCGGCGGTATGTTTTCTTTGCTTGCAGAACAGGTTTTTGAAAACAAGGGTGTAGTCTGCGGTGCAGCTTTTAATGAAAATTGGGAAGTTGCTCATAAAGTGATAGAAGACCCAGCCCAGTTAGAGGAATTGAGGGGAGCAAAATATGTCCAGAGTGATATTGGACTATCCTACCGTCAGGTAAAAGAATTTTTAACTCAGGGAAGAAAGGTGCTGTTTAGCGGCTGTCCATGTCAGGTGGCAGCATTGAAATCTTATCTGGGAAAAGCGTATGATAATCTTCTTACCGTAGATTTGGTGTGCCACGGTGTGCCATCTCCTATGGTATTTCGAAAATATATAGAAGAAATGTATGGAAAAGAAAATTTAGAAAGTTTTGCTTTCCGTACCAAAGAGAAGGGCTATTCCTGCACTGTTTTGAAGGTGAAGCTTAAGGGCGAGGAAGTATGCTATCCAAGTTTGAAGGAAAAAGATCCCTATGAAAAGGCATTTCACGGTTCTTACGCTCTTAGAAAGGCCTGTGAAAACTGCAAGTTTGCACTGATTCCAAGACAGGGCGATATTACGATAGGTGATTACTGGGGAATTAGTGATTATGATAAGAGCTTAAGCGATGGCAAAGGAACCTCCGTGGTTTTGGTAAACAGCAAAAAAGGTGAGGAAATCTTTGGAAAAGTACAGGGCAAGGCAAATATGGTTCAGGAAACACCTTTGGAAGCGGCAACAAGGAAGAATCGTTTCGGGGTTCATGTTCCTGTGCCACAGCAGCGAGAAGCTTTTTTGAAAACAGTAGCAGAAGAAGGATTTTTAAAGGCTGCAAAACAGTACCTTGGTGATTAAAATGCAGAAAGAAAAGGTTTGGCGATATGGTGAAGTTAAAAAATAAAGAATTTCAAAAAAAGGAGTACTTTCTTTTGTTTGTGCTGGCGTTATTGCCAAGACTTATTTTTGTGGCGCTTCATCATTATCCATTCCGGACACCAATGGATGAAATGTCTACCTTTGCATCGGCGGCATTTGGGGCTGGATATGACTGGACACCATTAGTGTCTAATGCAAAATTCTATTATGGTGGAGGATTTACCATTCTTTTAAGTCCGTTACTTCGTTTGATTGATAATCCGGAGCTTTTGTTTGGTATTGTCCTTAGCATTTATGCGGTGCTGCAGAGTATTTCAGCACCGATCGCATGCTATATCAGCAAAAATTACATGAAAATAGAAAACAAAAGTCTGCTGTATTTGATTTCACTTGCCAGTTCTTACTTTGTGGTGGCAAGAACCCAGACTACCTTAAATGAACATGTGTTGATTTTCATTACCTGGTGCATCGCATTTGTGTTATGTAAACTGATAGAACACGAAAATTCTTATGGAAAGAAAACCATAGATACAGTGATTTTATTTGCACTTATGTCTTATGCATTAACCATTCACACCAGAACCAAAATGTACTGGATTGTAATTGTAATGGTGGTGATTTTGTATTATCTGATGGAGAAAAAGTGGCTGGTTGCTAAAATACCGGCAATTATCTCCGGAGGAGCAGGTTATCTTCTGGCACAGAAGTTCATTGATTGGATTAAGCGTTCCGTCTGGCTGTGGGAAGAGGGCATAACCTTGAAAAATACCAGCGTAAATATTGATATTACACCGGAAATGTTGAAAACACCGGAATTTTATCAGGGTACGTTATCTACCATTGTAGGGCAGGTACATACCAGCCTTACCTTTACCTGTGGTTTTACAGCCATTGCCATTGTGTGTGTTGCAGTTGTAGTATGGCAGTATCTAAAGAAGATACCTGCAAAGGGAACGAAAAACATTCCGGCAGAAGAAAATTATATGAAATATATTCTGGTGCTTATGATGTTTTTTACCCTTTGCATCTGCGGGACCATTTTTGCCCAGAGTCTGACTTGGAGTGGAAAGGTGTTGAAGGCCTTAAATGGGGAAGATACTTATGGGTTTAAAGCGTACACCTATATTCGCTATTATGGAATTTATTTAGGACCACTGTTGTTTAGTGTTTTGGGATATGTATATTATCACATGGAAGAAATCAAAAAGAACACAGCGTGGATGATACGAATTTTCGTAGCATTTGAATTTTTGTTTGGTTTGATGAACCTTCCATATATCGCCTCCAACAATGTGGCATCTGAGGTATACTGGCCATTTGGTTTATGGAGCAAGGCAAGAGGAGATACGGTTCGCCTGTATGTATATCTGATGGGAGTAGGAATTTCTACGATTATATTTGTTTTTTTTCTATGGAGTCTTTGGAAAAAACGTTATAAGAAGGTGGTGGCGGTAATGTTGGCTGTGCTGCTGTTTCAGTATGGATGGAATGCGTATTTCTGGGACGGACATTATGTGGAAGCCTACGAAGACAAGACCGATGGTGCTTACGCATTTTTGCAGGAGTTAGAAGAAAGCGGTTACAAATTACCCCAGAATATTTATGTAAAAAGTACGGCAAGCATGGGACAGACAACGGCATATATTTACCAGTTCTTATTTAAAGAACACACCATTGTACCGAAAATTCCTAAAAAATCAGAAGAAAACGTTATTGTGCTTTGTGATGAGCTAAATATAAAAAAGGTGCAAAAAAAGGGCTATACGGTATATGCTATTGATGACAATGAATACATTGCCACCAATTCGGAGGAAGTACTTTCTTTTATTAATGAAAAAGGATTACAGGTAAAAAAATAAAAGAATTGATTAAGTCAAAAAAATGGATTATAATAAAGTTTGAGTTTTTTTGAGGCTGTATGTCAGCTTGTGAAAAATAAGGAGGACATATCTTTGAGAGAAGCAACAGCAAAGGATAATAAGAAATATGATATTTGGATACCGTTAGCAGCTTATGTTGTTATGGTAGTATTTAAAATAATCTTTGTAATTGGAAATAGAACAATACCGAATCTTTCGGATGAGTTTACTTATATAGAATATGCAAGGCAACTGGTCCAGCATGGTTCTTATTCCGGAGTACAATACCCATTGATGTACCCGTTGCTGTTATCACCGGCATTCTTATTTGGAGATAACTTTTATATTGCAATGAAAATCATGAATGTATTGTGGTCTTCGTTGATTTCTGTATTGGTATATTTTATTGCAAGAAAATTTGTTGGATATAAGGAAAGCGCTATATGTACAGCCTTTTCCATGGTATTGCCGTTCCAATATACATTTCCTATGATAATGTTAAGTGAAAATGTATATTATCCAATGTTATTGCTGGCGGTTCTGATATTGATATCAGATATCAAAAATGAATGGCTGGAAGCCATTGGGCTGGGCGCATTGCTTGGAATTATGTTTATGACACGTCATGTAACGTTAGTTATGTTGCCAGTGTTTGGTATGGCGTGGGTGTTAAAGAAATTCAGTCAGAAGACGAAATTCAGGACAATTTTTATTCAGGGCTGTGTATTGGTGCTTTCCTGTGTGGTTGCATATATGCCATGGTTTATCATGCAGTTTCGAAATGGTTACAATGTGAAAGTGATTATCGGATTTTCCATTGCCTCAAAGACCAATCCGGAGCAGCTTACCACAGACAGGCTTGTGATGGTTTCTGTATTCTACCTGTGTTTTTTGGCGGTTATCCTTGCACCGGTACTAGGGATTATAATAAAGTCCTTTTTTGCCATCGAGTGGAAGAATCTTTGGAGCAGATTTAATCGTTTTTGGTTTTTGGTATGGGGACTTTTAGGAATTAATCTTGTGGCAGTGGTAAGACATTCCTGGAGAGCAAGTTATAATTACCCTGTGTTTGAACGAATTAAGGGAAGATATCTCTTGTATTTCCCAATGTTATTTGCTATTCTTGCAGTGATTACACTGTATCACAGACGCATTGTGATTAAAAATAAAGTAGTAAATATTCTGTTCACCTATGTTCTACCTTGTGTAGCGGTGATTGTTTCCTATGGAATTGTGGCGAAAGGCTGGTTTTTTAATCTGGATGCAACTGTATTTTTAGGAAGTATTGAAGCCATTGACGGAATTAGGGCAGTGCAGGCGGGATATAAATATGTAGTGATTACGCTACTGTTTTCTATGATAGCGCAGGCAATCTATGATTTTGTGGACATACCTTTGGGAAAATTAAAATATGGAATATTAATGCTTGGAGCATGTCTAGTGATAGCAGAAAGTGCAGGAGCTACTGACGGTTGGAGAGCAATTAAAGAAGTGAAGGAAGAAGAAGATAGTGGAATTGTCCTTTGCGGAACAAAATTAATAGAGGCATTTGATAAAATGCCTTATGATGAAAATGGAAAATATTATGTGTATGCTGATGCGGTAAATTTATATCGTTTTCTAAATCAATATACAAGATATGAAACAAATGGCAAGGTGATTTTCTCGAAAAAACCAGATAGCATGCGAGGGGAAAATGTTTATGTATACACCAAAAAACCTGAAAAGTATGTAGATTACTTTATTGAGAATATTGCACAATTTAGATTTAAAGAAGAAAATTATTATTTGCTTTATATCAAAGCAGAGGGAATAGAAGAAAAAAATTAAAACATGAAATAACAGGAGGATAAGAAAATGTTAAATGGTAAGGAATACAAAATTGCAGTAGCAGGTACAGGATATGTTGGACTTTCCAACGCTATTTTATTGGCACAGAATAATCAGGTATATGCCGTTGATATCGTACCGGAAAAGGTAGAATTGATTAACAACAAAAAATCTCCAATCGTAGATAAAGAGATTGAAGAATATTTAGCAGAAAAGGATTTGAATCTGACAGCTACCGTAAGTGCAGAAGAAGCTTACAAGGATGCAGATTTTGTTATTATCTCAACACCAACTAACTATGACCCACAGAAGAATTACTTTGACACATCTTCTGTAGAAGCGGTAATCGAATTGGTAAAAGATATCAATCCAAATGCTATTATGGTAATTAAATCTACAATCCCGGTAGGTTACACAACATCCATTCGTGGAAAATATCAGTGCGAAAACATTATCTTTTCACCGGAATTTTTAAGAGAAGGACGTGCTTTATACGACAATTTATATCCAAGCAGAATTATTGTTGGTGCACCTACAGACGATGCAAGACTTTGTGAAGCAGCAAAGACATTTGCAAATCTTTTAGCACAGGGTGCAATCAAAGAAGACATTCCAATGTTATTTACTGATTTAACAGAAGCAGAAGCAGTAAAATTATTTGCAAATACTTATCTTGCCCTTCGTGTATCTTTCTTTAATGAATTAGATACGTACGCAGAGGTAAGAGGATTGAATACAAAACAGATTATCGAAGGAATCGGTTTAGATCCTCGTATTGGAGTACATTACAACAATCCATCTTTTGGATACGGCGGTTACTGCTTACCAAAAGATACAAAACAGTTACTTGCAAACTATAATGATGTACCAAACGAAATCATCAGAGCGATTGTAGATGCCAATACTACAAGAAAAGATTTCATTGCAGAACAGATTCTTGCTCATGCAGGTTTCCCACAGAAGAAAGACGCAGTGGTTGGTATTTATCGTTTGACAATGAAAGCAAATTCCGATAACTTCCGCCAGTCTTCCATTCAGGGCGTTATGAAACGTATCAAGGCAAAAGGTGTAGAAGTGGTAATTTACGAACCAACTTTAAAAGAAGACACATTCTTCAATAGTAAAGTAGTTTCTTCTATGGAAGAATTTAAGAAAATGAGTGATGTTATCGTTGCAAACCGTTACAGCGAAGATTTAGAAGATGTATTAGAAAAAGTATACACAAGAGATTTGTATTTTAGAGATTAATTTGAGGTGACAAACGTGAGCCAAAATATAAAAGTATCGGTAATCATGCCTGTATATAATGTGGAGAGCTGTCTGTCAGAGTGTCTTGACACTTTGATGGACCAGTCCTTAAAGGAAATTGAAATCATCTGTGTGGACGACGGTTCCACAGATGGTTCTCTTGCAATTTTAGAGGAAAAGGCAAAAAAGGATAAGAGAATACAGGTAATTCATCAGGAAAATTCGGGTGCAGCGGTAGCAAGAAACTTAGGGTTTACCCATGCAACCGGAGAATACGTGCTGTTTTTGGATTCAGACGATTTTTTCCATAAGGACATGTTAAAGAAGTCTTATGAGTGTGCGAAAAAGCAGCAGACAGACATTGTGATTTTCCGTTGTCGGGAATTTGACACTCTGAAACAGAATTACAATCCAATGGAATATTCCATTAAAAAGGAAGAATTACCGGATAAAAATCCTTTTACCTTCCATGATATACCGGATTACATTTTTACCTTTGCGGTAGGCTGGGCATGGGATAAATTATATAAGCGACAGTTCATTGCAGACAGTGGACTGAAATTTCAGGAACTGAGAACTTCCAATGACTTGTATTTTGTATTCTCCAGTTTGGTAAAAGCAAATGGTATTTATATTTTGGACGAGCATTTGATTTATCACAGGGTAAATAGAAATACTTCCCTTTCTGTAACCAGAGAAAAATCTTGGGATTGCTTCTATAAGGCTCTCACTGCGTTGAAAAATGAACTGGTAAGCATGGGTGTTTACGAAGAGGTGGAACGTGGTTTCTTAAATTGGGTAATCCATTTTGCGTTCTGGAACTTAGATACAATTACCGGAAAAGCGTACAAAAATGTATACATGCTTATGAAAGAAACGCTGTTTATTGAATTGGGCATGGATAAGAAGCCGGAAGAATTTTATATAAAGCATCGTTACTACGAAAGAATGCATGAAGTGCTGGAAACAGATTTTGAAGATTTCCTGTTAGTTCATATGTTGGAATATCGGGCTAAGATGAAGGAATTAAAGGAAGTAAAAGAGGAATTAAACTGGGTGAGAACTTCCACAACTTTCCGAGTAGGAAAGAAAATTATGACAATACCAATTAAACTGAAAAAGATGATAAAAGGAGAAAGATAATGCCGAAAGTATCCATATTAGTACCAACTTATAATGTATCTCAGTATTTAGACGAATGTATGCAGAGTCTGATTCGCCAGACATTAAAGGATATTGAAATTATTTGCATTAATGATGGTTCTACAGACAATTCTTTAGAAATTTTGAAAGGTTATGCTGAAAAAGATAACAGAATTAAGATTATCGATAAAGAAAACGGTGGTTACGGAATTGCCATGAATATGGGCTTAGAGCAGGCAACTGGAGAATACGTAGGAATTCTGGAACCGGATGATTATGTAAAGTTAAACATGTATGAAACTTTATATAATATTGCCCAAAAAGAAGACTTAGACTTTATCAAGGCAGATTTTTACCGTTTTGTTCACAACGAAAACGGCAAGCTGATTCTTCATTATCATCAGTTGTCACAGAACTTGGATTTATATAACAGAGTCATCAATCCATATGACGAACCGGAAGTGTTCCGTCTGATTATGAACACATGGAGCGGTATTTACAAGAGAAGTTTCTTGTTGGAAAACAATATCAAACACCATGAAACACCGGGAGCATCCTTCCAGGACAATGGTTTCTGGTTTAAGACATTCTGTTATGCAAAAAGAACTTATTTTGTAAACAAACCGTTTTATTTAAATAGACGTGACAATCCAAATTCTTCTGTACACAACAAAGAAAAGGTATTCTGTATGAACGATGAATATGCTTATATTCATAAATTTATGGAAGACAATCCAAAGTTCTTGGAACGCTTTATGGATCAGTATTCCTTTAGAAGATACCACAATTACATCAATTCTTATCACCGTGTAGGGGAAGAATACAAGGATATGTATTTGGAAAGATTTCGTGAAGAGTTTCAGGAAGCTATGGAAAAAGGAGAACTTCGTCAGGAAAACTTTACAGAGTACGAATGGGAAGGAATTCAGGTATTGTTGGAAAATGCGTTGGCATTTAAATATTTTATGAAATACGATGAAAAGAGAGAACAGTATAATCGCATGAAAGCAAAATATGAGGATATTGCAGGTTCTACCAGCTACCGATTAGGAAAGAGTATTATGGCAGTTCCTTGTAAGATTAAAGATGCCATAAAGACGAAATAGGGTAAAGTTTGAAGAAAAGTGAGGCTGCGAAATGAATCAGGTTAAGGTTTCGATTATTATACCTATATATAATGTGGAAGAATATTTAGAGGAATGTTTGGTTTCAGCTTTAAAACAGACATTAAAAGAGATAGAAATTATCTGTGTAAATGATGGAACTCCAGACAATTCCATGGATATTGTAAACAAATATGCAAAAGAGGATGAGAGAATTATCATTGTAGAAAAAGAAAACGGCGGACTTTCTTCTGCCAGAAATGCCGGTCTGGATGTGGCAAAAGGCGAATATGTGTATTTTTTGGACAGTGATGATTATATTTTAGAAAATACATTAGAAGTATTATATGAAGAAGCAAGTAGGGATAATCTGGATAACATTTACTTTGATGCAGAATCTTTCTTTGAATCCGAAGATTTGAAAGAGGAAATGTCTGTTTATGTGGACTACTATGTAAGAAAAGCAGACTATTCAAAGGTAGTGCCGGGCTTGGAATTATTAAAGAAAATGGACGAAAACAATGAGTTTCGTCCATCTGCTTGTTTGCAGATGCCGAAGAGAGAATTTCTTAAAAACCATCAGATTGAGTTCTGCTGTGGTATTATTCATGAAGATAATCTGTTTTCCTTAGAGTGTATTCTGGAAGCGGAGCGTGTAAAACATATTCCAAAGCAGTTTTATATGAGACGTGTACGTGCAGAGTCCATTATGACAGCTACCAAGGAATTTAAAAGCTCTTTTGGTTATTACATGTGTCTGGAAGGCATGTTGGAAAGATTAAAAGAAAAAAAATATTCCAAAGAATTAGAAGATGCCATGATAAGTCGTTTGTGTAATATTCAGTCTAATGCATTGGGAAAAATCATGGAAATTCCGGAAGAAGAGTTGGAAGAGTTTGTGGATTCACTGCCGTTATACAGCCGTACATTGTATAAAATGATGATACAGCGTATGGCACAGGAACGCCAGCGTGGAAATCGTGAGTATGAGTGGAAAATGCGCTGCGAAAAGCGGATAGAAAGAATGTATTATAACAATGATGGTTTGAAGGGTAAATTGAAGGATAAAGAAAGAGAAATTGAGGAATTAAAGAATTCTTCTACTTACAAAATTGGAAAAACATTGTTAGCAGCACCTACAGCAGTGAAGCAAATTAGACATGATGCCCAAAAACGTGGAAAAAAATATGTTTTGTGGTCTTTGAAAAATAAATTTAATAAAAATGATATTTTAGTAAGTGTTATTATACCAGTATATAATGCTGATCAATATTTAAGAGCATGTTTAGAAACTATCGAAAAACAGACTTTGAAGAATATTGAAGTGATTTGTGTAAATGACGGTTCGGAGGATAATTCATTAGAAATACTGAACGAGTTTGCAAAAAAAGATGCTAGATTTAAGGTGATTGACAAAGAAAATACCGGTGCTGGCGATTGTAGAAATATTGGATTAAAAGAGGCAAAAGGTGAATATGTACTGTTTTTGGACGCGGATGATAAGTTTAGTTTTGAACTTTGTGACAAAGCTTATTTCAGAGCCAAAATGGATAACGCAGACATTTGCTTTTTTGGTGCAGTGCGATTTAATATGCAGACTAAGAAAAATGAGCCAATGAACTGGGTACTTCGAAAAGAATTGTTACCACAGACAAAGCCATTTCGTAAAGAGGCATTGGAAAATAAATTTTTCCAGTTGACTTCCGGTTGTCCGTGGTCAAAGATGTTTCGCAGAGAATTTGTTTTGAGGAATGGATTAGAATTTCAGAATCTGCAAAATGCAAATGATTTGTATTTTGTAAGATCAGCTATGGCTTTGGCAGAAAATATGACTTATGTAGATGAAGAACTGGTTACCTATCGTTATGCAGCCGGTGCTAATACCCAGTCAACCAAACATAAAGCTCCGTTGGAATTTTATAAAGCTTATAAAGCATTGAAGGACAAGCTTGTAGAGAAAAACTTGTATGACTCATTGGAGCAAAGCTTTGTGAACCTTGCTTTTGATGACTGTATGTTTAATGTGAGAACTACCCAGACAGATGAAGCGAAGTTACTGATTAAGAGAACTTTGCGTAAAGAAGGATTTACTTATTTGGGAATAGCGGATAAGACGGAAGATTATTTTTATAATAAAGCTACTTATAAAGAGTACTTAGAAGTGAAATAACATCTCCGGGTAAGAATCGAGTTGGAGTGAATTAGAATGAAAGAAATGAAAAAAATAATTTTAGTCATGATTTTAGGTTTGATAGGTGCAACTACTCTTATGTTGCTGATTAATTTATTACCAACAGATGGGATGAGAAAGCATATTACAGAATCCACCAAGGTAATGGAACAGGAAGGGGATTATCATGAAGTGATACCGGGAGTCCTTTCCAGCCGTTTGGATAATTTTACAGATTCTATTATGTTAGTAAGCAGCGCTCATCAGGAGAATGCTGGTTTAATAGAACGTGCCATGAACGTATATCGCGTTCGATATGAAGGAAAGACTCCATCTGAAACGTTGGTTTTATATGGAAATGGAGTAGAAGGATATAGTTCGGGCGATTATTCCCGTTATTGGCATGGGTATCAGATTATTCTAAAACCGCTGTTAATGTTTTTAAATTATCAGGAAATCAGGTATTTGAATATATGTTTACAATTGCTATTGGTGTTGGGAGTAGTGATTCAGTTAGCAGAGAGAAAAATGAAAATTTATATTTTACCATATCTTTTTATGATTTTCAGCTTGATGCCTGCAAGTATCGGGCTTTCATTGCAATTTTCAAGTATCTTCTATATTGCCAACGGTGCAGTTTATGTGCTTTTAAGATGGTGGGAAATGCTAAAAGAGAAGAAACAGTTTCTTGTGTTTTTTATGATAACGGGAATGCTCACAAGTTTTATGGATTTTCTTACCTATCCATTGGTTACCTTGGGAGTACCTATCGTATTTTATTTCGCACTATCGTCAAAAGACACTTTTGTGCAGAATTTAATAGAAACCATAAAATATAGCATTGTCTGGGCAGTTGGCTATATCGGAATGTGGGCAGGAAAATGGATAATAGGAAGTGTCTTGCTGAGAAAAAACATAATAACAGATGCAATTAATGCGTTGTTGAACCGTACTTCATCAGAAACAGCAGACGCCACATTTACTCACTGGGATGTTGTGGAAAGAAATTTGGATGTTATGTTTGGAACACCAATAAAAATTTTGTTTCTAGGCACATTGTTGTTGTTGATGTGTTATTTAGTTGTAAGAACAATTTGTGATAGGAAGAATTATTTTGGCAATTATCATTATCTGCTGATAGCTTGCATGCCAATTGCCTGGTATATAGTAACAGGAAACCATTCATACATGCATTTTTGGTTTACATACCGGGAATTAGCGATTTTAATTTTAGGAGTTCTGATGTGGGCTTTTGTAAATGTGGGAAAATGCCTAAAGAAAGATAATATATAATACGAGGAGAGAGAAGATGACGAAGAAACAGTATGCTGGGCAAATAGTATTTTTTATTGTGTTAATAATATCTGGTTTGGCAATAATTTTTCTTGGAACAGAATATTTGTTTCATTCAGATGATGCTACAGTTGTTTTGGTTGCCCGTGAGCAAATTCTTCAAAAAAAACTGATTATCGAAGATTGGAATCATAGTACTGTTTTATGGACAGTAGGATTGCAGACCTTTGTTATTCCGTTTTTGCTTTTTATAAAAGATTGGATTTTGTGCAGAGAACTGGCAGTGATTTTACAGATAATACTATTTTTAATTGTAGTATATAAAATGATGAAAACTCTTGAAATAAGAGAAAAAGTGTTTTTCCTTGCATTATGTATTGTTCCCCTTTCGGAGGAAATTTTAGAGCATACTTTTTTTCAGGCGACTTATTTAACATTCCAATTGATGTATTATACAATTTTACTTTTTATGTTTTACTTTTATGAAAAGTTAGAAGACAAGAAAAAAGGATGGTTTTATGGATTTCTTTGTGGGTTTGTTGCTGTTGTCTGTTGTCATAGTAATGTCGCTTCGATTTCATCGACTACAATTCCCATAATAGGTGCCATTATTTTGTACTTTTTCATAGAGAATTATATATTGTTCCGCAAGAGTAAACCAGATAAAAGAATTTTATGTGTAAGTAGTGTATTGATTATCGCGACACTTATTGCAATGGGATGCTATGTACTAATTTGTAGAATTACCAATTTTGATTTTGCAAATGCAGGTGTAAATGAGTTTATTGGAAAATATGGGTATGGCTCCAAAATTACAGATTATATAGATGAATTTCTACTATTATATGGGGCGGTAGGTGAAAATTCTCTTTTTTCATTCGAAGGAATTTTGAGAATAATAAGAATTTTATACTTATTTCTGGTATGTATAATGTCACCATGCTATTTGATTTGGAATTATAAAAAGTTGAAAAACATACAAAAACTGTTTCTGCTTTATAGCGTTTTAGTATGGGGAATTCTGACTGTGGTTGCTCTTACTACAGGAAAATGTTCGTCAAGGTATTTTGTTCCTGTCTATTTTAATAATATCGTGTTGTTGGGGATTGGCTACAGCTATGTAGAACAAAAATTTCATGTATTTACAAAGGTGATTCAAACAGGAATCATAATGCTTGCAATTGGATGCTCCTTTTTTTATTGCATGTATGACTATCAGGAAAATAAAAATGATATAGGAATGTGGCGTTCGGGATACGATGTGGCAGATAAGGAATTGGTTGAATTTCTGGAAGAAAATGATATTCATTTTATATATGCCCCATATTGGAATTCGTATTCAAATATGGTGATTTCCGACGGAAATGTACAGGCAATGGCATATGAAGGAAATGAACCAATGAAAATCAAAAAATGGTTAAATTCGAATAGGTGGCAACAACCGGAGTATTATAACGGAAGAACTGCGGTATTGTTTTTGCCGACAGTAGAATTGCATGATGCATATTGGAATCTGGCAAGTGAGTATTTACAGTTTGGAAAATGGAATATTTTAGTATATGAAGAAAATTTACTTATGTATGAGGAATTTGAAACAATTCAAAAGGAACTAAATAAAGAAGTAAATAAAGAAATGGTGGTTTTTCAAGGAAACGAGCTTAATACTACAGGAAATGCAGAGAACAAAAAAAATTCGGTGTATCTATATAAAGAAGGAATTCAAAAATGGAATTCATGTGAACTGGAGGCAGGAGAGTACAAAGTGACCATACAAGGGAAGAATCTAAAGGATTTATCGGTGTTTTCCTATTACTTGGATGAGGCTGGTCGTATTATGACAATTGAAATGAAAGAGGTTCACAAGAAAGACAAGAAGATTGTGTATCATATTCTGTTAAAGGAAGAAAGAAAAGTGGAGTTATATGAAAAAAATGAAACAGATGGCACAATGCGTATTGATAAGATTCAGGTGGAAAAGGTGCAGTGACAAGAAAAATGAAAATGTCGCTGATTGCATTATATCAGAAGTAATGGTATAATCAAGAATTGGAATTATGAAGAATGAAGATGCAATTAAGAGGATGGAGCATTTTGAAATGAATAAAATTATGGATAAGTTGAAATTAAATACAAAGAAGCCGAATTGGTTGGAGTATCTGTTCCCTATTATGCTTTGGACGGTATGGATTTTTTTGTATTCCTATATTGACTTTCGAAGTCTGACCATATGGTCAACCACATTGTTGGATTGTCTGATTGACGGAAATCTATATGATTACTATCAGATTGTTCATGAAAATATTCATGGGGTTCCTCATGCTTATTTTTGCTATAATTATATTATTTTAATTCCATGGGCTATTTGGAATATTCCAATTTGGTTGATACAGCGTTTTCTTCATGTTGAAATACTAAGTAATACATGGATGATGGCATGGTCACATTTGTTTTTAGTGGTTGTATTTTGTATTACCCTGATTTATGCTAAAAAGATTGTGGAAATGTTTGTGGAAGATAAGACACAGCAGGCATGGAACTCCTATTTGATTCTTACGTTTCCATTTATGTTTTTGGGTATTGTGATGGCAGGGCAGACGGATATTATTGCGATTGCCATTACTGTAATAGCGATTTACTATTTGTTGAAGGATAAACAGGGAATATTTCTATTGTTGATGGCGGTATCCATTGCAGCGAAACCATTTTTCATTTTTGCATATATTGCCATTATACTGCTGATTGAAAAAAATATTATAAAAATAGGCTTGAAACTGGCGTGTAGTACAGTTTTCATGCTTCTTTTTCAAGTGATATATCAAAATGCACCCATGTATCTGGAGTCCTATGCTGCCGGAACAGGAAATTCCATTATTGAAAAGACGGTAGCAAGTACCATTGATGCCAATATTAATTACGATGCTCCATTGGTGATTATTTTGCTTGTGATTTTTTATGTTGTGGCATATTTTATTCCATATAATACGTCAAAAGAAAAGAAGTATTATGTAATTTACATGATGGTTGCACCGATGATGGTGTACTTTTGTTTTGCCCATTATGAATTTTATCGTATGATTTATCTGGCACCATTTCTCTTAATATTGATTACGATAAATCAGAAGCTATATCGTATCAATGTTATTTTAGAAACGGTATTTTCTATTGTAGGTGTCTTTCTAATGATTTATTATAAGTGGACAGCCGGAGTAACATATTTTAATCACAATTTGATGAATGCTTTAGGGTGGGGCAGAAGTACCGGTGAATGTACTTATGCCAGTCTATATGATTTGCTGACAGCAAAAATGGAAAATCTTCCTATGATTCAGAATATGGCAGCAGCAGTGTTCATTACAGTAGCAGGAATTGTTTTGGTGATTAATCTTCCGATGGTGACAGCTAGAATAAAGCAGCCGGTTGAGAAGTGTGAAAGATGGCTGTATTGGTTGAATACAATTGTAATGTATGGATTTACAGGGATTTTATTGATGTGTTATTTAAATATGGTTCCGTAAGGAATGAAAATGAAACAGTGATAGCAGATAGCGGAAAGAAGGAAAATCATGATTAATTTTAATGTACCACCATATGTAGGAACAGAAATGAAGTATATAGAAGAAGCGATTGCTAGTCATAAAATATGTGGTGATGGTGAATTTACTAAAAGATGTACAAAATGGATAGAAAATAAAACAGGAACAAGCAAGGCGTTACTTACAACTTCCTGTACCCATGCAACAGAAATGGCTGCATTGCTTTGTGATATTGCTCCGGGGGATGAGGTGATTATGCCTTCTTATACTTTTGTTTCTACAGCAGATGCGTTTGTCCTTAGAGGTGCAACAGCAGTATTTGTGGACGTTAAAAAGGAAACCATGAATATGGATGAAAATTTAATCGAGGAAGCAATTACAGAGAAAACAAAAGCAATTGTTCCGGTGCATTATGCAGGAGTAGCTTGTGAAATGGATAAAATTATGGAAATTGCAAAACGCTATAATCTGGCTGTAATAGAAGATGCAGCTCAAGGAATTATGAGTAGCTACAAAGGAAAAGCTTTGGGAACTATTGGTGATTATGGCTGTTTTAGCTTCCATGAAACAAAGAACTATTCCATGGGTGAAGGTGGTGCATTGTTGATTCGCAATCCTGAAATGGTAGAAGAAGCGGAGATTATTAGGGAAAAGGGAACAAACAGAAGTAAATTTTTCCGTGGACAAATCGATAAATACACTTGGGTGAATGCAGGTTCCTCTTATCTTCCAAGTGAGTTGAATGCGGCATATCTGTGGGCGCAGTTGGAAAAAGCACAGGAAATCTATGATGACAGAATGAATACATGGAATTGTTACTATGACAATTTAAAAGGGTTGGCAGGAGAAGGAAAGATAGAACTTCCATATATTCCGAGTGGATGTGTTCATAATGCACATATGTTTTATTTAAAGGCTAAAGATTTAGAAGAACGTACGGAATTAATTGATTTCTTAAAAGCAAAAGGAATTTTGGCAGTATTTCATTATATTCCGTTACATACAGCACCAGCAGGACTGAAATTTGGAAGATTTCACGGCGAGGATAAGTATACTACAAAAGAAAGTGAACGTTTGGTGCGTCTTCCGTTGTATTATGGCATTGAAGAAGAAAAAGTGTTATATATTTGTGATATGGTAAGAGAATTTTATGGGAAATAAGAGAATGAAAGAGCAAAAAGAAAGAATTGTATTAGAACTTATAAAGAAATCGGACACACCTTTGATTGTGAAATGGCGAAATAATGAAAATGTTCGTAAAAACTTTATTTTTCAAGAAATCTTTACAGAAGAAATGCATAATAACTGGATGGATACTAAAGTGGCAAGTGGTGAAGTCGTACAGTTTATCATTCGGTTGAAGGAAAGTGGAAAAGCGATTGGCTCTGTATATTTTCGTGACATTGATTATGAAAAGAAGGAAGCGGAATATGGAATTTTTATTGGGGAAGATACGCAAAGAGGAATGGGGTATGGCTCAGAGACTGCAAGGCTTGCTTTGACATATGCATTTTCCGAATTGAAGTTAGAGAGTGTGTTTTTGCGTGTATTTGCAGATAATACGGCTGCGATTCGCAGTTACAGCTCCGTAGGATTCGAAGAAACAGAATACCAAAAGAATGCGGTGGAAAATGATGGCGTATTTCGTGATTTGATATTTATGAAAAAGTATAATGATTTACCATAGATAATAAGAGAGGCTAAAAAGATGAGAAAAATATCATTTGTAATACCATGTTATAATTCAGAGAAAACCATTGAAGATGTTGTGAAGGAAATTGAAACTACCATCGAAAAACGAGGAAAAGACGATTATGAAATTGTATTAGTGAATGACTGCTCAAAAGACAATGTGTGGGAGAAAATAAAAAGCATTTCCAAACAAAATGCAAAGGTAATGGGCGTGTGCTTTGCGAAGAATTTTGGACAGCATGCTGCGTTAATGGCAGGATATCGCAAAGCGACCGGAGATATTGTCGTTTCTTTGGATGATGATGGACAGACACCGGCAGATGAAGTTTATTCTTTGATTGATAAAATAGAAGAAGGCTATGATGTGGTATATGCATCTTACGCACATAAAAAACACAGCTTTGCAAGAAATTTGGGAACGAAAATGAATAACTTTATGTGCGAAGTGCTTTTGGGAAAACCGAAGAAATTAATGATTACCAGCTTTTTTGCTGCGAAAAAGTATATCGTAGATGAAATCGTGAAATATGAAAATTCTTATACTTATGTACCGGGATTGGTGTTAAGAACAACAAAAAGTATTGGAACGGTACCGGTATGTCATAGAGAAAGGGAAGTAGGAAGCTCCGGCTATAGTTTTGCGAAGTTAGTGGCATTATGGGTAAACGGTTTTACTGCGTTTTCTGTGACACCGCTTAGAATCTCAATGGTGATGGGAATGGGTTCTGCAGTAATTGGATTTATATATTTGATTTATGTAATTGTGAACAAGTTTATCAACCCTTCTGTTCCATTAGGATGGAGTTCTACCACGGCAATTTTGTTATTGTTAGGTGGCATGATTTTGTTTGTACTGGGAATGATAGGTGAATATTTAGGAAGAGTTTACATCAGTTTAAATAATGCACCACAGTATGTAGTGAAGGAAGAAACAGGTGGTAAAAATGAATAAAAAGAACACATCTACGTCAGGCGTGGGGTCTATGATATTTTTACATCTAACCTTTTTCGTATATTCTTTGGCATCTGTTTTTTCTAAGAAAGCAGGTGCCGAAGAAGTATTTACTGTAAAATTTTTGCTTTTCTATGGGATGGTATTGTTTATCTTAATGTTATATGCCGTTTTGTGGCAACAGAATTTAAAGCACCTTCCTTTAGTTACCGCATATGCCAATAAAGCGGTTACGGTTATCTGGGGAATGGTCTGGGGAATCCTGTTGTGGCATGAAAAGGTTACTGTCAACAATATCATAGGTGCAGTAATTATTATGTTTGGTGTAATTTTGATTGCAACGGAGGAAAAAGAAAAAGTATGAAATATGTTTTGATATTTTTAGTTTCTGTTTTGATATCCTCTTTGTCACAGGTGCTTTTGAAAATTAGTGCCGAAAAGGAACATGACAGTATACTAAAGGAATACTTGAATGTAAGAACACTAGGAGCATATGGCTTATTTTTCTTATCTACCTTGATTACAGTATTTGCATATAAATATGTATCTCTTGCCACTGGTGCGGTATTAGAGGCAAGTGGATATATTTTTGTTACGATATTTGGTATGTTGATATTAAAGGAAAAGGTTGGAAGGAATAAGCTGATTGGATTGGCAATTATTTTGGTAGGAATATTAGTATTTAATATACAGTAATAGGAATTGAGTCACGTATGGAGGCAAAGATGGAACAGAATATACAAAGAAAAGATGGGATGCAATATAAAAATTATTTGTTCATTTCCCTGTTGCTAGGTATTACCATACTTTATAGTGTGTTTTTTATGAAATATACCTCTTATGATTTTGAAGAACATAATAAAGTTGCAGAATGGATTAAGCAGGGAAATTTCAACATGGAGGAAGCAAAGAATGCCGGTATCTATTTGCATATTTTGTCCTATCCGTTATATCATACATTAACAGCACTGGTTTCATTTGTATTGCGAATTGATATGCATACGGCAATGGCGATTGTTTTGACGATTGCGAATATCGGAATGGTTGTTTTGGTACGATGGTGTATGTTACATTTCATCAAAACAGACAATGCCAAATACAGATATTTTATCGATGTGGTTAGTTGTACCTCAACGATATTTGTGAATATGGTTTGTCCGTTAAATGAATACAGATATTATGCAAGACAGGGTGCAGCAAATCCAATACATAATCCCACGATTATGGTGGTGAGGCCTTTTGGGATTTTGGCATTAGTGATATTTTGTCAGCTATTACAAAATTATAAAAAGCAACAGTATGAAATAAAAGAATATGTACTGTTTGGTGTAGTATTAACCGTAGGCTGTGTGGCAAAACCAAGCTTGTTAATGGTTGTGTTGCCTGCCATGGGGTTGATTGTGTTAAAAGAATTGATATGTGATAAAGAATTAAAGCTTGCGCTCCATATGTTTTTAGCAGTCTGTCCATCACTGGTTGCATTAATTGTGCAGTTCTTATTTGTTAATGCGTATAGTGAGGAATTAGCAACCGAAATTGTAGTTGGTGGCTTTTCAGGTTTTACAATTCCGGAAATATTTTTATGTTCACTTACTTCTTTTCCTGTTGTTTTTTGTGCATTTTCGTGGAGAGCATTGAAAGAAGACAAAGCCTATCAGGTTGCGATGTTAACGTTGCTTGTCGGATGGGTACAGATGTTCTTTCTTACACAGGGAGATGCAGGAAATTATAGTTGGGGATACTTTATCGGAATACAGATGGCTACAATCGTATCCCTTGTATGTTCTGTAAAATATAATTATCATCCAATACGTAAAAGTATTATATGGTTAATATACGCATATCAGGTGATTTGTGGTATTAGATATATGGATATAGCTTTTCACAATATGACATTTTGGTTTTAAAATGATTAGGGAGGTAATAACATGTGTCCTTGTTTATATATGGTAATCCCCTGCTATAATGAAGAAAAAGTATTGCCTATTACAAGCGAAATTTTCGTGAATAAAATGAAAGAACTGGTAAGTTTAGGGAAGGTCAGCAAAGACAGCAGAATTATGTTTGTCAATGACGGAAGTCGTGACAAAACATGGGAAATTATCAAAGAATTAGCTCAAAAAGAAGAATATATTATTGGAATTTGCCAGAGCAGAAACAGAGGACATCAGAACGCTGTATTGGCAGGGCTTATGGAGGCAAAGGATAAGTGTGATATCACGATTTCCATAGATTGTGACGGACAGGATGATGTTAATGCCATGAATGCCATGGTAGATGAATATCTGGATGGGGCAGAAATTGTTTATGGAGTTCGTTCTAAAAGGGACACTGACACCTTTTTCAAACGCTTTACTGCAGAGTCTTTTTATAAACTGCTAAACAGTATGGGCGCAGAAGTAGTATATAATCATGCCGATTACCGTCTAGTAAGCAGTAAAGTGTTAAATGAATTTGAAAATTTCAAGGAAGTAAATCTCTTTCTGCGGGGAATGTTTCCGCTGGTAGGCTTTAAAAGCACCAGTGTATATTATGAACGGGCAGAAAGAGTTGCCGGAGAAAGCCATTATCCATTAGCCAAAATGTTAGGACTTGCTTTTGATGGAATTACAAGTTTAAGTATAAAACCATTGCGAATTATTACAGGCATGGGCTTTATCGTAGCGTTGATAAGTTTTTTGGGAATTATCAAATTTATGTTAGATAAATTTATGGGAAATACAGTGGCAGGTTGGGCCAGCCTTGTGTGTATTCTTTGTATGGTCAGCGGCATCCAGATGGTATGTATGGGAATCTTGGGAGAGTACATAGGGAAAATATATATGGAAGTGAAAGGACGACCGAGATATATTATCAGCGAACGTACCTATCAGGAACAGAAAGACCAGTAGGAGGAAATTATGGATAAAATTGCAGTATTGATACCTTGCTATAACGAGAGCAAAACAATTGAAAAGGTAATCAAAGATTTTAAAAAAGCATTGCCGGAAGCGGTTATTTATGTATATGACAATAATTCTAGTGATGGCACCGCAGAAATTGCCGAAAAAGCAGGTGCTGTGGTTCGCCATGAGTATATGCAGGGCAAAGGAAATGTAATTCGCAGAATGTTCCGTGAAATCGATGCAGAATGTTATGTGATGGCAGATGGTGATGATACCTATCCGGCGGAATGTGCCGTACAGATGGTAGAAAAGGTATTAAAGAGAAATGTAGACATGGTGGTTGGGGATAGATTGTCTTCCACCTATTTTCAGGAAAATAAAAGACCATTCCACAATTTTGGAAACACTTTGGTAAGAAAATGCATCAATGTACTGTTTCATAATGATATCAAGGACATTATGACAGGGTATCGTGCATTTAGTTATGAATTTGTGAAAACATTCCCGGTACTTTCCAAGGGATTTGAGATTGAAACAGAAATGAGTATTCATGCAGTGGATAAAAATATGTTTGTCGAGAATGTGGTGGTAGATTACAGGGACAGACCGGAAGGAAGCGTGTCAAAACTGAATACATATTCCGATGGAATGAAAGTATTAAAAACCATTGCGAGATTATACAGAACCTATAAGCCAAGTGGTTTTTTTGGAATTATTTCTTGCGTGTTAGCATTAAGTGCATTATTGTTGTTTATACCAGTTGGGGTAGACTATATGAATACAGGACTGGTGGAGAGATTTCCAACATTGATCGTTTGCGGTTTTATTATGTTGACAGCAATCCAGTCCTTCTTTTCCGGACTGATTTTGCAGACTATGGTTCAGAAAAACAGACAGGATTTTGAGTTTGAATTGTGTAGTGCTGTGGAACGGAAACGACAGTTGACTGAGGAGAAGGAATAAGGGGAGAAACACGTATGAAATTATCGTTGGTAGTACCATGCTATAATGAAGAAGAAAATGTGGAATTATTTTATACGGAAGTGAATAAATGTTTTGCGGGTAAAATACAGGACTATGAATTTATTTTTGTAAACGATGGAAGCAAGGATAAAACCATGAAAAAGCTGAAAGAGATTTACAAAAACAGAGAAAGTGACAATGTAAAGTTGATTGGATTTTCCAGAAATTTTGGAAAAGAAGCGGCAATTTACGCCGGTATGCAGCAGGCAGAGGGAGAATATACCACAGTCATTGATGCAGATTTACAGCAGCGACCGGAAGTGGTGGTACAGATGGTTCAGATTCTGGAGGAAAATGAAGATTATGACTGTGTAGCTGCTTTTCAGGAAAAAAGAAGTGAAGGCAAGGTTTTAACCTTCTTTAAGAATACCTTTTATAAAATTATAAATACGATGGCAGACACAGAATTTATTTCTGGAGCCAGCGACTTTCGTACCTTTCGTGCTAACATGAGAGAAGCAATTTTAAGTATGAGTGAATATCATAGATTTTCCAAAGGGATTTTTTCCTGGGTAGGATTTGAAACAAAATTTATTCCTTATGTGGCAGAACAGCGAAACGCAGGAACTTCCAAATGGTCTTTTAAGAAGCTCTTTAAATATGGAATGGATGGAATTATTTCCTTTTCTGTAGCACCCTTAAGAATGGCTACTTGGGCAGGAACTATCTGTGCGGAATTATCCATTTTATATATGTTTGTCATATTTTTACAGAAGCTTTTCTTCGGTATTGATGTTCCGGGACATGCTACAATCGTAACGCTGATCTTATTTATTGGCGGTGTACAGTTATTTTTCTTAGGTGTTTTGGGTGAATATGTTTCGAAGATGTACATACAGGAGAAAAATCGACCTATTTACATAACGAGAGAAACGTTTGGAATTGAGAAGAAGTAAATAAATTGAGCCCATAAATTTGGTTTTGGTAACGATTCCTTTTGAAAGAATAAATAAGGTTGGGAATAAAAAGCCATTAAATTCCAGAAGACAGAAAATAATTTATCATTTCTGAAAGAGAATGATAGAATAAATATTAAGGGTGAGCAAGCATCAGCGGGAGAGTTCCTACCATACAGTGGAAAACTTTAAAGTCAGGCGCTTCCTTGCCATATAATGGGAAACTTTAAAATCAAGAGGCTGTCGCTTTAACGATTGAAAATCGTTGGGGCGAAGCCTCTTTTTTTCG
>CAYVCL010000020.1:0-40345 GCA_964450185.1 uncultured Lachnospiraceae bacterium
TAAATACTCAGGTGATATGACAAAAGCAATCGCAGCAGGTGCCAACGTATGTATGATGGGAAGTATCTTCGCAGGATGTGACGAAGCTCCAGGTACTTTTGAATTATATCAGGGAAGAAAATACAAAGTATACCGTGGTATGGGAAGTATTGCAGCAATGGAAAACGGAAGTAAAGACCGTTACTTCCAGGCAGATGCAAAGAAACTTGTTCCAGAAGGTGTAGAAGGACGAGTTGCATATAAAGGTACCGTAGAAGATACTGTATTCCAGTTAATGGGTGGTCTTCGTGCAGGTATGGGCTACTGTGGTACTCCAAACATCGAAGAATTAAAGGAAAAAGGAAGATTCGTTAAGATTTCCGCGGCATCCTTAAAAGAAAGTCATCCGCATGACATTCACATTACAAAAGAAGCACCAAACTACAGTGTAGAAAACTAATAAAATTCAATACTCTCCGGACAAATTTGTTCGGGGAGTATTTTTTGTGAAAAAATGCAGTAAAAATTGTAGAAATATGTAATTATTAATGAAAAATTTAAAGAATTTTAAGGATTTTGAGAAAAAAGTGTGATAAACTGGTACAGGCGGTGAAAACCGTTTGAGTATAAATGTTTACGGGGGTAATTATGCAGAGAGAAAGCAGAGATTTAGCGGCTTATCGGGAGTCGGAGGAATACAGAAGACTGAAAGCCATTCGCAGGAAAAAGAGAAGAAGACAGGTGATGATAGCCAGAACCTGTGTGTTTGGCGGAGCAGCGTTGATTATACTGGTGATAGTATTGTTAATCAATGCGCTTGTATCAGGTCATAAAGATACGGAAACAGTAGCCAAAGCAGACAGCAGTTTATTTAAGAAAGAAGAAAAATATCTGGTAATTGAGAAAAAGCCAGCTATTGATGTACAGTTATTAACACCAAATGACTATTCCAGACCGGGAATAGCCACAGAAACCATAGAAAATATTGTGGTACATTATACCGCAAATCCGGGTACCACAGCCCAGCAGAACAGAGATTTCTTTGAAAGTTTAAAAGATACACATGCTACCAGTGTCAGCAGCCATTTTGTGGTAGGCTTGGACGGTGAAATTATTCAGTGTATTCCGACGGTAGAACGTGCCTATGCATCCAACCAGAGAAACTTTAACACCGTTTCCATTGAGTGTTGTCATATGGACGAAACAGGAAAATTCAATGACAGTACATACAATTCCGTAGTGGAGTTATGTGCATGGCTGTGCTGCAAATTTAATTTGCAGGCAGAAGATGTGATACGTCATTACGATGTTACCGGAAAGGCATGTCCGAAGTATTTTGTGGACAATCAGGGAGAATGGGATAAATTCATTCAGGATGTGGCAAATTACATCAGTGCCAATGCAGTAGAGATGACAAAAGAAGAACGTGACGCCTATTACGGAGAATCCGAAACAGGGGAAACCGTTACTTCTATTCCGGAAGAAACAAATTTGATAGAATAATAAAAGAAGCAGCCTTTAATAGGCTGCTTCTTCCATAAATAAACCATGTGGTTTTGCCGGTGCAGAAGCGGTGGCAGAACCCTTTAAAATCTGTTCCATATCCCCAATCGGGCGGTTAGAAAGTCCCACATCCAATAAAGTTCCCACAATCATTCTTGCCATATTGTGAAGGAATTGGTTGGCAGTAATGGTAATCTGAATTTCGTTTTCATCCCCATAAATTTCAATGGATTTAATTTCCTTTTCTGTGGATTTTGCTTTTTTTACGGTAGAAAAGTTTTTAAAATCATGTCTGCCCAGTAAAGCTTCGGATGCAATGGTCATTTTGTCCACATCCGGCTTTTTGAAGCAGTAGTACATATATTTACGCTCAAATACGCTTGGAACATCTCCAATGGCAATGCGGTAAAGATAGGTCACGGATTTTACGTTCAAAGAAGCGTGGAATTTTTCCGGCATTTCTTCAATGTCAATCACAGCGATATCCATAGGAAGATAGCGGTTAAAATAATTTTTGATTTCATATAGCTTCATTGGTGAGCTGGTTTTGAAATTGACTACCTGACCGTGGGCGTGTACACCGGTTTCTGTACGTGCGGCACAATTTAATTCGGCGTTTTCTCCGGACATCTTTTTAATCACTTCTAAAAGCTTGGTTTCAATGGTGCCGGAATTGTCGTCTTTTCCAAGACGCTGCCAGCCATTGTAACGACATCCATCATATTCTAAAGTAAGTTTTATATTTCTCATGAAATCCTCCTGTGTTCTCGTCCTTTTGCTCAATAGTATAACACAAGTTAAAAAATCCTGCTACTATTTGGATAAATGTACGCAAAAGGGAAAATGATGTCCGCGTTGTACGGACAAAGCGCAAGTATGTTACTTTTTTTGACATTGGAATCTTTACAACGCTAAGAATATTAGGTACAATGATTATGTTTGAGTTAATTTTGTGTAAACACAAGGAGGACAAAATATGTCGATGACAGATGTGGAAATGTTATTTAAGTTCATTGGTGGACTTGGAATGTTTCTATATGGTATGCATGTAATGGCAGAAGGCCTGCAAAAAACTGCCGGCGGCAAAATGAAAAAACTTTTAGGTGTGCTGACAAATAACCGACTTTTGGCGGTATTGGTTGGTGCTGGTGTAACTGCAATTATTCAAAGTAGTTCTGCAACGACCGTTATGGTGGTAGGATTTGTAAATGCAGGATTGCTGAATCTGACACAGGCAGTGGGTGTAATTATGGGTGCCAATATTGGTACAACCGTTACCGGCTGGCTGGTATCCATGAGTGAATGGGGCGCATTTTTAAAACCCGAATTTTTAGCTCCATTATTTATTGGTATAGGTGCTTTTGGAATTTTGTTTTCAAAAGACGAAAAGAAGAATGAAATCAGTCAGATTGCAGTAGGATTTGGTGTACTGTTTATTGGACTTAGCTTTATGTCCGGTTCCATTACTCCATATAGGGATGCACCAATTTTCCAAAATGCATTTAAAATAGTAGGAGAAAATCCATTTCTTGGAATCTTAGTAGGTGCTGTGGTGACAGCGGTTATTCAGAGTTCTTCTGCTTCTGTAGGTATTTTACAGACACTTGCAATGAATGGCATGGTAACTTGGAACTCAGCAGTATTTATTACACTTGGACAGAACATCGGTACTTGTGTAACCGCATTGATTTCCAGTGCCGGAGCGCAGAAAAATGCGAAAAGAGCGGCGGTAATTCACTTGTTGTTTAATGTGATAGGTTCCATTTTATTTGGAGTGATTATGTTTGTATTCTTCCTATTCAAAAAGGAGATGGCAAACTCCACAATCTCCAGTGTAGAAATATCTATTTTCCACACCATATTTAATGTTACCAACACAATCGTTTTATTCCCATTTGCCAATTTGTTGGTAAAAGCATCCGAAGCAATTCTTCGCGGGGAAGAAAAACAGTCCGAAGACAATTTCGAAGTTATTATCAGACATTTGGATGATAGAATTTTGGAAACACCATCTTTTGCCATTGAAAACAGTTTATTGGAAATTGAACATATGGGTGAAATGGCAATCAAACATATAACAACGGTAAAAGAAGCTGTGTTGGAGCGCAACCCGAAAAAGATTAAAAAGGCATATAAAATAGAAGAAAGTATGGATCAGTACGCAGAACTGATTTCCAATTATTTATTAAAAATAAATAAACTGCCGTTGACAGAACAGCAGAATCTGGTTGTCAGCGATTTATTTTATACGGTAAGCAATTTTGAACGTATTGGTGACCATTGTGATAATATTACAGAGTTGGTGGACAACCTGATAAAATCAGATTTAACATTCTCTGATAAAGCAATCAAAGGAATCACCAGAGTCTTTGATAAGACAGAAGAGGCTGTGAAAAAAGCAGTGGAAGCTCGTGCTACCGAAAGTCCGGAAGCAATCGATATCGTAGAGAGAGATGAGGCGTTTATTGATGACATGGAAGTGGAATTAAGAAAACAGCACATCAAACGTCTTGGCAAGCAGTTGTGTAATGCAAATGCAGGTGTTATTTTCCTGGATATGCTTACAAATCTGGAACGAATTTCCGATCATTGTCTTAACATTGTAGGCTATGTAAAAGACGAACAACGTTAATTATGTAAAGTTTAAGTTAATAAAGAAATGTAAAAATCCTGTAAAGTCTTGTAGAATCAAGGCTTTACAGGATTTTTTTGTCGAGCGACTTTACCTAAACTTAACACAACCATTATTTTGAATTGATAAAAGGCTGATACAATGAGTTTGCTGAGAAAGAAATCGGCAGAAATATTACGCAACAAAAAGAAATGTAAAGAAAAAGTCAAGCGGAGGAAAAAGTATGAAATTAAAGAAAGTAACAGCAGGATTGTTGGCAGGTATGATGGCACTGTCCTTAGTAGCTTGTGGTTCTGGGGAAAGTCAGACAGCAGAAGAAAGCACAACTACAGAAACAGCCGAAAACCAGACAACAGAAGAAACAGCAGAAGAAAGTACAGAAAGCGAAGAAGAAACAGAAGTGGCAGGTGACATCAGCGGAACGGTAGTAATTACAGGTTCTACTTCTGTAGAAAAAATCCTTACAGAAATGAAGGATGAATTTTGTGCAATGTATCCAAATGTAACGATTGAGTATACAGGAAGTGGTTCTTCTGCAGGAATCAAAGATACTAAGGCAGGAACCAATAACATCGGAACTTCTTCCAGAGAATTAAAAGAAGAAGAAAAAGAAGATGCATTAAAGACAGAAGTGTTTGCTTATGACGGAATTGCGGTAATTGTAAATCCTGCAAACGAAGCAGCAAGTGATATTACAGTAGAACAGCTTTGTGATATTTATTCAGGAAAAATCACAAACTGGTCTGAAGTTGGCGGTGAAGATGGAGAAATTTTCGTGGTTTCCAGAGAAGAATCTTCAGGAACAAGAAGTGCCTTTGAAGAATTAATCGCTTTGGAAGATGCAGGCGGACTTGCCAGTACAGCAGCAGTTTCTGAAGGAAATGGTCCGGTACAGGCAGCAGTTGCAGAAAATGCAAATGCAATCGGATATGTATCTTTCTCCTTTATCGATGACAGTGTAAAAGCATTGACAGTAGGTGGGGTAGAACCAACAGCAGAACTTGCAAAATCAGGAGAATATCCATTATCACGTCCATTCTTATTCTGCTACTACGAAGATAAAGCAGGCCAAGCAGGAAAAGCTTTTCTTGATTTCGCATTATCTGAAGATGGACAGATTTGTGTAGAAGATAATCACGGAATTCGTGTAGATTAATTTGGTCAATGGAGGGACCTTTATGAACAATACTATGGCAGTAAAAAGTGAAACAGAAATAATTCAAAAGACAGAAACAAAGAAAATTATGAAACGTAATTACAAACGTGAAATTTTAGAAAAAGCAGTAGAAACTATATTTTTCCTTTGTGCATTCATAAGTGTGGTTTCTGTAATAGCTATTATTGGTTTTGTATTCTATAAAGGTCTTCGTCCATTTGTAGGGGAAGACGCTTATAGTTTTGTGAAATTTATCACAGGAACCAGATGGGCGCCTTCCGAAAATGTGTATGGCATTTTTTATATGATAGTTGCTTCCGTACTGGTGACTTTCGGAGCAGTGTTGGTTGGAGTGCCAATCGGAGTGTTGACAGCGGTGTTTATTGCAGAAATAGCACCGGAGTGGGCTGTGAAAATATTGAAGCCGGCAGTGGAACTTCTAGCGGGAATTCCATCCGTTCTTTATGGAGCCTTTGGTCTTGGAATTATTGTGCCAATGATTAAGGCAATTTCCCCAAAAGTACACGGACAGTCCTTATTTGCAGTCATTATCGTACTTACCATTATGATACTCCCAACCATTGTATCTTTATCAGAAAGTGCCATTAAGGCAGTGCCTCACTCCTATACAGAGGCATCCTTAGGACTTGGGGCATCTAAAATTCAGACAATTTTTAAGGCAGTACTCCCTGCGGCAAAATCAGGAATTTTATCCGCAGCAGTACTTGGCGTAGGACGTGCTATTGGGGAAACTATGGCGGTTATGATGATTGCCGGTAACCCAACGGCAGGTTTGCCAGAGAGTATCTGGTCAATGGTAAGACCATTGACTACCAATATTGCCATGGAAATGAGTTATGCTTCCGGCAGACAGGCAGAAATGCTGTTTGCTACAGGTGTTGTTTTATTTGTATTCATTATGTGTGTAAACCTGATTATGACATATATTACCAAAAAGACGGAGGATTCTAAGTAAGATGAGCAGACCGGTCAAAGATAATATAATAAAAGGATTCATTTATGCATCCTCTGCATTTACCGTTGCAATTTTAGCGATAATTATCGGCTTTATTCTGGTTAAGGGATTGCCAAGAATTAATATGGACTTTTTGACAAATTCTTATGAGGATAAGACTACATATGTTACAATCAATGCGACTGCAGATGGTAGTACAAAAATACAGGACAATCAGTGCATCAGCGAAGCGTTAGGAGCGACTTTTTCCATAGGCGAAGAAGGTCTGGTAGTGGAAAAAATAGAAAAAAATTCCCTGTTAAAAGCCGGAGTGGACGGCGCGGGGGCAGTATATGAAATTAAAAAAGGTGATATTATCACAAAGCTTGGAAGCTGTCAGGTGGAACGAGAGCTGAAAAAAGGCACTTCTGCAAAAGAAGTTTTGGAGGAAAGTGCGAAAGCTATTCAGGAAAATACAGGAAAAATGAAAGTGAAAGTGGTACGTAAGGGTGGCGGAATTTTCCCAATGATTGTTACCACAATATATATGGTAGGTTTATCTTTAGTGATAGCAGGACCTATCGGAATTTTAGCAGCCATTTATCTGAACGAATACGCCCAAAAAGGAAAAATGATGACGATAATTCACTTCGCCATTGAAAACCTTGCGGGAATCCCATCCATTATCTATGGATTGTTTGGTTCTCTTGTGTTTGTCCAGATGATGAAATTGCAGTATTCCATTTTGGCAGGAGCTTTGACAGTTAGTATTATCTTACTTCCTACAATTATCACAACCACAGAGGAAACCTTAAAGACCATTCCAAAGACTTACAGAGAATCCTCTTTGGGTCTGGGCGCTACAAAGCTTCAGACCATAACAAAAGTAGTGCTTCCTAATGCCATTTCTGGAATTCTTGTGGCAGTACTGTTGAGTATCGGCAGAATTGTAGGAGAATCTGCAGCGTTATTGCTGACAGCAGGAACGGTATCACAGATACCTTCCAGATTGTATGGAAATTCAGCCAGTGGAGCTACATTAACCATTAAGGCATATATGCTTATGAAAGAAGAAAATGATTTGACAACAGCCTGTGGGATTGGAGTGATTTTGTTAGTTATCGTTATTATAATTAATGTATCCTCCAAACTTGTTACAAAATATTTTTTAAACAGTAAAGGAGAAAAGGCATGATAAAGAAGGAAACAGGAAAAGAGAATATAAAATTTGAAGTAAAGAATTTGAATCTTTATTATGCTGACTTTCATGCGTTGAAAAATATTAATATGGAGATACCGGAACATCAAATCACAGCATTTATCGGACCTTCCGGTTGTGGAAAATCCACTTTCTTGAAAACCATAAACCGTATGAATGACTTGGTGGAAAATGTAAAAATTGACGGAAATATTCTGATGGATGGCGTGGATATTTACAGTGATATTGATGTAATTAAATTACGCCAGAGAGTAGGAATGGTATTCCAGCAGCCAAATCCATTTCCGATGAGCATTTATGATAATGTGGCATATGGTCCTAGAATTCATGGAATCAAGAAAAAAAGTGAATTGGATGAAATTGTAGAAAGAAGTCTACAGCAGGCAGCTATTTGGGATGAAGTAAAAGACAGATTAAAAAAGAATGCGTTAGGCTTATCCGGTGGGCAGCAGCAGCGTATTTGTATTGCCAGAGCTTTGGCGGTAGAACCGGAGGTTATTTTGATGGACGAGCCTACTTCGGCGTTAGACCCGATTTCGACCTTGAAAATCGAGGATTTGGCAGAACAATTAAAGGAAAAATATACGATTGTAATTGTAACGCACAATATGCAGCAGGCAAGTCGTATTTCCGATAAAACAGCTTTTTTCTTAACCGGGGATGTGGTAGAATATGGAGATACCATGGATATCTTCAACAATCCTCAGGACAAGAGAACAGAAGACTATATTACAGGAAGATTTGGTTAGGAGGAACGAACTTTGGTGGTAAGACAAAGATATATGGCAGAATTAGAGGAGATGAATCGAAATGTGATTCAAATGAGCACATTGCTGGAAGAATCCATTGGAAAGGTAATACATGCTTTAAAAAATAAAGATTCCGAGGTGGCAAAAAGAATCATTAAAGATGATGATGCCATTGATGAAATGGAACGAAAAATAGAAGCAGAATGTATTACAATTATAGCGAAAGAACAGCCGGTGGCAAAGGATTTGCGACGTGTCACATCCATTATGCGAATGATTTCAGACATTGAACGTATTGCGGACCACTGTGCAGATATTTCAGAATATATTATTCTGCTTTCAAAAGAAGACAGCATTCCAATGCCAAAATCCGTTGAGCAGATGCTGTTGAAAATGAAGGAAATGGTAGTGGCTGTTGTGGATAGCTTTGTTAACGAAGATTTGGAAAAGTCACTTTGGGTAAAAAAAGAAGATGATGTGGTAGATGATTATTTTGACCGCATTTTACAGGAATTGTGCGTTGAGATGAAAAACAATCCGGAGGCAATCAAACAGTATGCCTACATGATTATGATTATTAAATACATTGAGCGAATGGCGGACCATGCAACTAATATGTCAGAGTGGAATGCGTTTATTATTACAGGGGATTTATAAATTATGAAGAGAAAACTTTTTATTACATACTTTATTATTGCATTTGCAACGATGATTGCCATAGGAGGAACCTTTTTCGGAAGAGGCTATTCTTCCTTGGTAAAACAAAGTGAAGAAGGATATATGGCACAGGCACAGTTGTTTGCAACAATTTTAGAAGGAGATTTTCCGGGTGAGGAAAATTTAGAAGAATTTGTTAGCAAATATGCCACAGAATACAAGGTGCGAATCACCGTAGTGGCAGAAGACGGAGAAGTGGTGGCAGAAAGCAGCGCAGGCTACGATGAAATGGAAAATCATGCCAGCCGTATTGAAATCAAGAAAGCTTTGGCAGGTGAGAAGTATAGTGTAAAAAGATATTCCAAAACTCTGGGAATGGAATGCATGTATTGTGCCGTTCCGGTGGAAACAGAAGGATTTAACGGAGTAATTCGTATTGGAGTTCCACTGAAGGAATTAAAAAGCATGGAATTTGGCTTTTTAAAATCCACATTGCTAACGGTGATTGTTGTATCGGTTGCCATTATTCTGGTTGCCGTATATTTTAGTAATTATATTACAAGACCGTTGGATGAATTGACGGAAGCTGCAAGAAAGATTGCCAAAGGAAATTTGCAGGTAAAAATTTACACAAGACAAAACGACCAGACTGGGTTGTTGGCAGATGCCTTTAATTCCATGGCAGAAAAGCTGAAGTATAATATGGCGGTATTATACGCCAGAAATAATGAGCTGGAAGCAATTCTTTACAGTATGAACAATGGCGTGGCAGCCATTGACGAGGACAATAAAATTATTTTCTGTAATCAGGAATTTAAAACGCTGGTGGAAAGGGATGAAGATAATATTACAGGCCTCCCTATTTACCATATTATGCGAAATCAGATGCTTTATGATGTGATTGACAAAGTAAAAGAAACGGAGGATTCCGTATCCAAAGAGGGAAACATCTACCGAGAAGAAGAATGTATTATGAGAGTCAGCGGTACTCCGTTATATGAAGAAAAAGAAAACAAAACGGTAGGAGTGCTGCTAATTTTTGAAGATGTTACTCAGATTAGAAAGTTAGAGCATATGCGAAGCGAGTTTGTATCTAATGTATCTCATGAGTTTAAAACACCGCTTACTTCCATTCGAGGGTTTGTAGACACACTGAAAAATGGTGCCATTCATGATGAAAAGTTTGCATTGAAGTTTCTTGATATCATTGATATTGAAACAGAGCGTCTGTACAATTTGATTCAGGACATTTTGTTGTTGTCAGAAATTGAGAACAATAATGACTACAATGTGAAAGAAAATGATGTGAAGGAAATAGTGGGTGATGTGATTACCCTGTTAAATTCCAAGGTCAAGAAAAATGTAGAATTAAGGTACGAACCGGATACTTATATCCGCCCTTACATCTGCAATGCGGACCGTATGAAACAGTTGATGATTAATCTGGTGGATAATGCCATTAAATACACAGAAAACGGAAATATTACCGTAAAGTGTTACAGTGATGGAAACTTCCTGTATTTAAGCGTTCAGGATACAGGAAAGGGAATAGAAAAAGAATCTCTTGAGAGAATTTTTGAAAGATTTTACCGTGTAGATAAAAGTCGTTCCAGCAAAACGGGTGGAACCGGACTGGGCTTATCCATTGTAAAACACATTGTTGAGATGTATAATGGTGATATTGAAGTGGAAAGCGAAGTTTTCGTTGGAACCAAATTTTTAGTGAAACTGCCGTATCAGACGGTATCATAAGGAGTTAGCCGATGGGAAAAGTAATTCTTGCGATAGACGATGAAGAACATATTTTAGAGTTATTGTCATACAATCTGGAAAGCAATGGTTTTCGAGTGCTTACAGCAGACAGTGGTGAAGATGGACTGGAGATGCTGAAAAAGGAAGCAGTTGATTTAGTACTTTTAGATATTATGCTTCCTGGAATAGACGGAATGGAAATGTTGAAAAGAATACGGAAAAATCCGGATACGGCAGACCTTCCGGTGATAATGCTCACAGCGAAAAGTGAAGAAATTAACAAAGTGTTGGGACTGGAAGTGGGGGCAGATGATTATATCAGCAAACCCTTTGGAATCTATGAACTGGTGGCCCGGGTAAAAGCCGTTCTGCGAAGAAGTGAGAGAAACAGAGCGGTGTCCGCAACACCGGAAGAGCGGGATGAAATTATTACCATTGATGATATTATCATCAACAATACCACACATGAAGTGACTGTGGATGGAAAAGAGGTGGAACTGGCACTCAAAGAATTTGAATTGCTTTATGTGTTGGCAAAGCACCGTACCAAAGTCTTTTCAAGAGAAGCGTTATTAGATAAAATCTGGGGTTATGAATACGCCGGAGAAACCAGAACTGTGGACGTACATATTCGTAATCTGAGAAAAAAAATAGAGCGGGATGACAATAAACCAAAATATATTAAAACGATAAGAGGAGTGGGATATAAATTCTCCTGATTTTTGGGAGTAAAATAAGGGGTTATAGCACAAACAATGGTTGCAATCACAGGCTTTTTCATGTAGAATGAATAGTGATATGATTTGAAAGTATTGTGGGGCAGGTGTGGAGAAATGGGTGTAGACAACAGTGGTGGAAATTTAAAACTTCAAAAGTTTTCCTCCCTGATACAAGGAGAGGAATTACAGTATATACAAGATAGCTATGCACAAGTTGCACAGCTTTTTGTTGTTTGTTCAGATGCTGAGGGGAATCGCATTACAGAATATTCGGGGGAACAGGACGAGCTTGCCTTTATTTTAGAGAAGGTAAAGCCAAGCTATTACGAGATGTTGGTAGAACAACTGAGAAACAATCCCTATGAGGAACAGATTGTGGTAGATACAGACCTCCCATGGGTGAAATTAATCGGAACTGCCATTGCAGTTGGCAGCAAACCGATTATTTTGTGGTGCAGTTATGCAGTGTTAAAAGATGTAGAGATACCAGAGGAAGAAATCGAGCAGTGGGCAAAGGTAACAACACGGGTGACAAGAGATGAAATGAGCATCCGAATGGAGTTGTCCAGAGTTTTGGTGCGTAAGTTGTTTGCGGAAGCTTTTCTTGTAATGAATGCCAAGGAAGAAGCGCAAAAAAGCAGACTGGCAGAACAGAAAATGAAGGAAGAACTTCGCAAAAACGAAACCATGACTGCGATTGTACGTAATCTGGAATTGTCAGATGAATTTGAGGTTCTGGTAAAAAATATTATTACACTTGCAGGGGGATATTTGGGGACAGACGTTGCTAATGTATTTAGAGTACATAAAACAGAAGAATGTCTGGAAATTATTTGTCATTGGGCAGAACAGGAAGAAAAGAATTGTTTTCAGGATGGGAAAAAGATTCTAAACAGCGAATGGGCATTGAACAATGAACGTCCGGTGTTTATTTCCTCCGGAATGCAGCTTCCGGCTTTCAGCCGCCAGAAGTTTTCCGAATATGGAATTCAGGCGATAGCCGCTCTTCCGGTTTATGTGAATGATGAAGTTGCTATGTATGTGAATTTTATGGAAACATCCAAAGAACGTGTGTGGGAATTAGCAGACATACAGTTTTTAGGAGATGTGGCAAAGATTATACAGAGCATTCTTGCAAAGAGGATTGCCAAGGATTCTTTGGCGGGCTCTTATGCTTCCTTGTCTAAAATCTTAGAGAATGTGGGAAGTGGAATTTTAGTTACAGACAAAAATACAGATGAAATCTTGTTTTTAAATAAAATTATCAGTGAAAATTTTGCAAAAGAGTTGGAAAATGGAACTCTTTGTGAAGCGTTTCTCAAAGGGAAAAAGAACAATTCTCATTCCAAATATGCGGAGTATTATGAGGAAAATGCCAAACGTTGGTATGACTTATATTATACAGAGCTTACTTGGGTGGATGGCAGAGAAGCCATTCTCTGTACCAGCTTTGATGTGACGGACAAGCGTAGTTATCAGAAGAAAATGGAACAGCAGGCAAATAACGATTTTCTGACTGGCTTATACAACCGCATGCGTTGTGAGCGTGATTTGCAAAAATATCTGACAGAAGTGAAAAAGCGTGGAACACAAGGGTCCTTGTTTTATATGGATATGGATAATTTTAAGAATATCAACGATGGATTGGGACATCAGTATGGTGATATTTTGTTGCAGGAAATATCGAACCGTTTGAGAAATGTGCCTGAGATTGCCCAGACATGTTACCGTATGGGCGGTGATGAATTTATTATTATCATTCCAGAAGAATATTATTTCAAAAAAGATGACATATTGAAACGTCTGATGCAGAATTTTAATAAGCCATGGTATTTAAATGGAGCAGATTATTATTGTACTATGAGTCTTGGAGTGGTGGATTTTCCAAGAGATGGAGAGGACGCCGGTGATTTGATTAAAAAGGCAGATATCGCCATGTATGAGGCAAAGAAAGCCGGAAAGAACAGAATTCACCATTACACAGAAGAATCGGTATCCACTTCTTTGAAACGATTTGATATGGAAAAAAATATGCGTGATTCCAGTAATGATGGATATCGTGATTTCATTGTTTACTATCAGCCGATTATCCGTGTGGGAGAGGATAAGAAAGTGCATTGCACTGGTGCAGAAGCATTGATTCGCTGGAAACATGCTACTATGGGCTTTGTTTCACCGGGAGAATTTATTCCATTGGCGGAATACCTTGGACTGATTAACCCAATTGGTACTTACGTATTGCGTCAGGCATGTAAAGCCTGCAGAAACTGGAACGAACTGGGACATCCGGATTACAAGGTAAATGTAAATTTATCGGTAGTGCAGTTATTGCAAAACGATATTGTGGATATTATCAAGACAACGGTGGAAGAAACGGGAATCAATCCGAAAAATCTTACCTTGGAGGTAACGGAAAGTCTGGCAATCAATGATATGAGCCGAATGAAACGTGTGCTTTCAGAAATTCGTAAGCTGGGTATCAGAATTGCGCTGGATGATTTTGGAACCGGGTATTCTTCTTTAAATCACATTAAGGAAATACCGTTGGATATGATTAAGATTGATCAGACCTTTGTGACAGAGTTAGAGCAGGATGATTATGCGAAAGCATTTATTAAGATGATAAGTGAATTAGCCATGGCTCTGGGACTTCAGGTTTGTGTAGAGGGAATTGAGCAAAAAGAACAGCTGGAAATTGTTCAGCAAATGGGTATTGAATATATACAAGGGTTTTACTTCGACAGAGCAGTTTCTTTGGAGGAATTTGAAACGAAGTACATTTTTAACAGTGGAGGAATTAAGTAACAGTGTACATATCTTTGGAAAAATACAGCAGGGAACAGTTTGAATATGAGCTTCCTGAATTAACATTGTCTACAGCAAGAGTGGAATGTAGCATGTATCAGGGAGAAAATTATAAGGGCACCTTTGAAATTAATGGAAGCCGTGAAATTCAAGGGTTTCTTACTGTTTCCTCACCAAGAATGCGCTGTATGTCCAATTCCTTTTCCGGAACTCATAATGTAATTGAATTTGAATTTAACAGCCTTGGCATGAGCGAAGGCGAGGTCATCAAAGGAAGATTTGAAATCATCTGTAATGCAGGGGAATACAGTCTTCCTTTTGTGGCGACGGTGGAAAAATGTCATATAGACTCATCTATGGGAAGTGTCAAAAATTTATTTCATTTTGCTAATTTAGCACAAAATTCCTGGGGCGAAGCATTGAAAATATTTGAAAGCAATCAGTTTCCTAAAATTTTTTCCAAGCATGATAAGCAGTTTCTTCCCTTATACGAGGGACTTTTAGAAAACTCAGATAAAAATTATGCTATGGAAGAATTTCTTATTGCGATTCGAAAGAAAGCACCTGTCTTTTTTGAGGTGGGAAAACAACAGGAAACTCTGTACGAAATTTCTGGTGATGTGCGGGAAACGATTCCACTTACAAAGAAAAATCAGGGCTATTTTGAGGTTGTGGTGGAGTCGGATGTACCATTTTTGATACCACACAAGAATTATCTTCATGAAGAAGATTTTGTGGGAAGCCTTTGTCCTTTTCAGTATTATATCAAGTACGATATGCTTCATGAGGGCAAAAATATGGGACGTTTGATTTTCTCTACGCCAAGGCAGCGACTGGAATTTACAGTTGTTGTTAGTAAAAAAGGAGAAACTGCCGGAAAGAAAAATGCAGAAAAATATATTCTGGCAAAGCTGGCAGAATCTTATATTGCTTTTCGTACCAAAAAGATGAACAGTAATACCTGGGTGAAAACATCTATGGAAATCATCGGCGCAGAGCAGGCAAACTCTGAGGTGAAAGCATTTCTGGAACTGTATAAAGTACAGTTACTGTTGGCGGAAAAAAGAACAGAAGAAGCATGGGATGTGTTGAAATACTCCATCGATGTAAAGAATTTAAAAAAGAATGACATAGAAAACTACTGCTATTATCTGTATTTGCTGGCATTGGCAGATGGGAAGGAAAGTACCAGAGATAAGGCATTGCAGATGGTAGAAGAAACGAAGAAAATATATCCGGAAAGCTGGAGATTATTCTGGATACAGCTGTATGTCAGAGAAGATTACGAATTAGACCGACAGAAAAAATACGATGACATTAAAGCCTTTTGCAATCAGGGCTGCCACAATCCTGTGATTTACATGGAAGCCGTAAATGTAATGCGAAGAGAGATTAGTGTATTAAATCGCTTAGATTCTTTTGAATTGGAAGTGATTTTGTGGGCAGTAAAAAACAACCAGCTCACGGAAGAAATGGCAGAACGAATTGTATATCTGGCATCCAAAATAACGGAGTTTTCTTCTATTCTTCATAGAATATTGACGGAATGTTATGTAAAGTATCCTACCGTGGAAACAATACAGACAGTCTGCAGTATTTTAATACGAAACGACAAAAGAGAAACTAAATTTTTCTACTGGTATGAGTTGGGAATACGCAATGAATTGAAAATAACAAGGCTGTATGAATACTATCTGATGTCCATTGATACTTCCTTTTATCCGGTATTGCCAAGAAATGTAATGATGTATTTCCTGTATCAGTGTGATTTGGATTATAAGAAAAAAGCATATTTGTACGCCAACCTTATGAAAAATGAAGAGGCGTATGGTGATTTGTTAGAGAAGCATAAGGAGCAGATAGAGAAATTTGCCGTTCAAGAAGTGATGGAGCGTCACATAAATGAAGATTTGGCATATTTGTATCAGCACTTGCTCAGAAAAGAGCATATGGATGAAACAATGGCAGAAGCATTGGCATCAGTGATGTTTGTTCATAAAATTAAAGTGGACTCTGAGAATTTACAGCGAATTATTGTGCGTCATGGTGCCTTATATTATGAAGAAAGTTTCCTATGTACCAAGGGCGAAGCTTACGTAAATATATATAACAATTCCTATGTACTTTTAGGAGAAGATGGATATGGTAGAAGAGTTCCGGTACAGACCATAGCAGAGCCGGTACGATTGTATCAGAATCCGGAAGTGGAAATGGCATGCTTTCAGCTGGCAAAAAGTGAAATTGGCATATACATCCATAAATTAATTGACCGTGGTTCTTATTTAAAAGTAGACAGTGAAAATGTGCAGCAGTTGCGAAGAATCTCTCAGAGCTTGATTGTGAAGCAGGAAGAAAAGAGAGAATTCTATGGAAAAATTGCAGATTATTATTACGAAAGTGACCAGATGGAAGAACTGGACAATTATCTGCTGGAAATTGCCTTGGAAGAGCTTCCACAGAAAGACCGGGTGCGTATCATAGAATACATGATTATGAGAAAAATGTATGAAAAGTCTTATAATTATGTGATAACCTATGGTGCGGAAGGAATTAATAATAAATTACTCTTAAGAGTATGTAGCTTATTCTTAAGAGAACATCCGGAAGAATACAAGGAAGACGAAAATTTCTGTCGCCTTTGCCATTATCTTTATGATAAAGGAAAGTATGACACGGCATTGTTATCCTATCTGATAAAATATTATCAGGGAAATTTAGGTCAGATGAGAGAAGTGTGGAAATCTTCCAGAGAATTAGAGTTAGACAATTATGAATTGGAAGAACGCTTGTTAGTACAGTCCTTGTTTGCCCATTCCCATGTGGAAGAACTGATACTGATTTTTGAAGATTATATCAGACAGGGGGCAAGACCAAGTATTGAAAAGGCGTTCATTATCAATCAGTCCTATGAATACTTTGTAAAACAAAACATTACAGAAGAATCGGTAATGAACCGTTTATATCGTATGTTTGCAGAGGGCGAAGAACTTCCTGATATCTGTAAACTGGCAGTGTTGCAGGGATTTTCAGAGCAGGAAGATAAAATGAGAGAATATGAGGCTGTGTTAAAGCCTTTGGTGGCGGAAATGCTGCAAAAGCGAAAATATTTTGAATTTTTGAAAAAATATCCTTATGATTTACCGGAGGAAGTATTCCTTTTGGACAAGACTTTGTTAGAATACAGAGAAAATCCAATGGGTATTACTAAAATTCATTATATAGAAGAAGAGAATCAGGATAACGAATATCAGGTGGAAAACTTAAAACAGGTATATCCGGGAGTGGAAACCAAAGAATTTATTCTGTTTTTTGGAGAAGCCTTACAATATTATCTCTCAGAAAGTGGAGAAAAGGGAGAAACTGTAGTGGAAAGCGGCAGGCTGATGCGTTCAGAGGTTCCGGTCAGAAGGGGAGAAAACCGGTATGAGCTGTTGAATGATATGCTAATCAGCTATGCTATGCGGGATGAAAAAACATTACAGGTACTAATTGATAAATATTTAAAGGAAGACTACATTGCAGAACATGTATTTTCCATAAAATAAGGTGGTGATTTGTGTGGAAAAAGAAGAAATAAGGAAGGTATACGCAGGATATGATTTGGGAGCAGAATACTGCCAAATCAGCTTGTTTTCGCCGGAAAATGGTCCGGAGCCTATTTCGGTGCCCACACTACTTGGAGGAGAAAAAATTAGAATTCCCATGGTATTGGCAAAAAAGAAGAAAATCGAGCAGTGGTATTATGGGGAAGAAGCAATAAAGCAAATTGAACAGGAAGAAGCTCTTCCGGTAACCAATTTATTTGAAGGCAGCAAAAAGCAGGAAACAATAGAGATAGAGGGAAAGCAGTATCAGATGGTATTGTTGTTGCAGATGTACTTAAGAAAAACATTTGCGCTGGTGTTATCCTATGTGCCGTTGGATAGAATTGAAATGTGTACCTTTGCTGTGGAAAACATAGACAAAGAAACCATTCAGATGTGGAAAACCATTACAGAAGGGTTGCCGATTACAAAATCTGCCCTACGCCTTATTTCCTATAAAGAAGGTTTTGCCTATTACACAGTACTTCAAGAGGAACTGCCTTGGGAACATGGAACCCTATTATTGGAATATGCACAGGAAAAGGTAAAAGCCAAAATGCTTACTGTAGATAAGGGAACCGTTCCGAAGCTTTTGTTTGTGGAAGAACAGGAATCTGATATTATCGGAAAGGAAGATACGCTGTTTTTTGAATTTGCAAAAAAGATATTTTTACAGCATAGGGCAGCGGTAGTGTATCTTATCGGTGAGGGATTTACGGAAGGCTGGTATCCGGAAACGTTAAAACTACTATGTCAGGGAAGGCGTGTGTTCCGAGGGCAGAATTTATATGGGCTTGGCGCATTGCATTATTCCGGGATTCAATTAGGAGTAAAGCAGCAGGAGTATTTATATCTGGGAGATGACCAGCTTCATGTTAATTTCTTTTTAAAAGCAGTATATCAGGGAGAGGAAACAGACTATGAACTGATATCGGCAGAACTTCACTGGTATGAAGCAGAAAGTAAGATTGAATTTGTTCCTGACAGTGAAAATGAAGTGGCACTGTTTGTCAGAAGTCTGGATGGAAAATGCGAGGAAGTAATCAGGGTTTCCTTACATGATTTTCCGGACAGGGAAGAAAAGGCGTCCCGATTACAACTTAGACTGTATTTTACGGAAAGACATAAAGGCATTATAGAAGTGGAAGATTTGGGATTTGGAGAATTTTATGAGGCAACTCATAAGGTTTGGAGAGAAGAATTTGATTTGCAGTTACTGGAACAGAAATTAAATGGTAATATAAGACATATAAAGGAGAGATAGAATGGGAAGAATGTTAATTTGTTGCGGCAAAAAAGCAGAAACGCCCCTTTATATGAAGGAGTTTCAAATATCTGTTTCCACCATTGAAGAATTGTGCTATTGTTTAAAGAAGAATCTTCATATGTTAGATAAAAACATAATGAAAGAGCAGATTTGTAGTTTTATAGAACAACAGTTAGGCATGGAAGCATTGGCAAAACAACTTAGAACAGTAATTGAAAAGCAGGAAGGTTTATCTGCCTTTGTGCGATGCATTATGAAATCCGTGGGCTATTTGTCAGAGGATGAGCTGCTTTATCTGGAAGCGGAACTTAAGGAAGTGGAAGGAAAAAGCAGTGTGGTGCGAAGGAAAGCCAAGGCAGATTTTTTGTTAGAACATAAAAAATATGCCAAGGCTGCCATGGAATACAATAATATCTTGCAGGAAGAAATTTTGGAAGATGATAAAATAACGGGCGATATCTATCATAATCTTGGCACCACCTACAGCAGAATGTTCTTTTTTGATAAAGCTGCAAAATATTATAAGATGGCTTATGAAAAAAATCAGGATGAAGAAAGTTATGCCTGTTATTTGTTGGCTCTGCATATGCATTTGCCAAAGGAAGAATATGTAAAGGCAGTGACAGAGGAAATGGTTACGGAAGAAGCAGCACTTGCTTTAGAACAGCGGTTGGGACAGGCGTTGCTTGAGGAAAAAGAATCGCCAAAACGTAACCGGATGAATGAAGTTTTGAAATACCGGCAATTAGGATATGTACAAGAGTACTATTGGGCCTTGGAAAAAGTTTTTGATGAGTATAAGCAGGAATATAGAGGAAGCATGTCAGAAGGGTAAAAGGTATGAAAATAACAGAATGGTTTTTGAAAAAAATTAGAAAAAAGGAAATACAGCAGGAAGAACAAGAAGAGCAGGTGGAAGAAGTTGTTTTACAGGAAGAAGAAAATGCAGCTTCGGAAGAAACTGTCAGCTTTAAAAAGCAAAAGGTCAATATGGATAATCCGGAGGAACGTACCCAGTATGTGAAAAATTGCTGTGAGCAGATGGTGGAAGCTTCCAATGAAACGGAAAACGCAAAGCTGGAATACAATCTGGTAACGGCGTACTTAAATGATATGCAGATGATTGAAGAAATGCCGGAAGACAGAAAAGTAACGGTAAATTCTACGGTACGAAAAATCCTCAGTCTGAACGAAGAACGCAAAGGACTTCAGAAGACAGTCAGCAAGATTACAGATATGCAGTACTGGTTTGCGGAGAATCATGAAGAAGAAATTCCGGATGTGTTAAAACGCATGGTGGAAAATGAAAAGTATCGGGAAATTTTAAAATCAGATATGCGCCACTTGGAAAATGAAAAGGCAGCACAAAATATCCGCAAAAGAGATATTTTGCAGGAACAGCAGAATTTAAAAGGAATGTCTGTGATTGCCTTTGCCACATTGATAGCAGTTATCGTACTTATTGCGGCATTTCAGATGATATTTGAAGCAGAAGTACAGATTGCCTATCTGGTGTCCATGTTTGCAGCGGTGCTGATAACCGCAGGGCTTTTTATGAAATTGAAAAACGCCGATTATGAATTGAAATATACAGAGCTTTGCTTAAATAAAGCCATTGGGCTGTTAAATCACACAAAAATTAAATATGTAAATATAACAAATGCATTAGATTACAGTTATGAGAAATACAATGTAAAAAATGCTTACGAGTTAAATTTTATCTGGGAAAATTATATGAAGGAGCGTGACGAACGCGACCGTTATCAACGCGCCAGTGATGAATTGGAATTTTACAATGAACAGTTGGTGAAACAGCTTACGGAATACGGTGTTCAGGATGCCAGTGTGTGGCCGTCACAGGTCAATGCCATTATCGACAGCAAAGAGATGGTGGAAATCCGTCACAGACTGATTGTAAGAAGACAGAAAATAAGAAGGCAGCTGGATTATAACAAACAGATTATGGAGGAAGCAAAACAGGAAATCTCCAATTTGGTAAATACACATAAGGAGCATGCAAAAGAAATTTTGGATATTGTGAATTCGGTGGAAGGGTGTATGGAATATTGACAAAATATTGCGGCAAATGATAAAATATTTATGAGAATTGCACATAACGTGCATAGGCGTGATATAGAACAAAGAGGTATGAAAAGCGATACAAGGTATGAGATGGAGGGAAAAAATGAAATATAAAGTATTATTAACGGGAGAAAATAAGTCAGCTATTGATGATTTCTTTTTGCACATGCAAGATGAGTTTGAATCAATTACTACATCGAGTCGTAATCAAGATATATTGAAACATCTGGAAGTGTTTCAGCCGGATATTTTTGTGTATTGCATTAACGGAGAGTCGGTAAAGGATTTTAACAAGATATATAAGATAAAAGAAAAATTAGAGAAGAACAATATTCCCCTTGCAATTATTGGCTCTGAGGAGGAGTGTAGGATATTTGAAAGGGTTGCAGTTAATACGGCTGATATTGTGTTAGTAAAGGCGTTGGTTGCAAGTGTCATAGCGGAAAAGATTAATGAGTTTTTGGAAATGAGAAAACGGGATGAAGAAACAAAAAAGCAGGAGGAAGAAGAAAAGCGACGAGAAACGGAAGAAATGGAAGAAATAAGTCAACAACAGGAAAAGAGAAGATATCAGATTCTGGTTGTAGATGATGACCCACGAATGCTTAAACTTGTTAGCAAACAGTTGAATAAAAACTATGATGTAGCGACTGCGATTTCCGGAAAGCTTGCGATGAAGTTTTTGGAGAGAAAGCAAACAGATTTGATTTTGTTGGATTATGAAATGCCTGGGGAGAATGGGCCGACAGTCTTGAAAATGCTTCGTGACGATCCGGAAACAAAAGATATACCGGTTGTTTTTTTGACGGGTATGACTGAAAAAAGAAAAATTCAGGAAGTTCTTCTTATGAAACCGCAAGGGTATTTGTTAAAGCCTATCAATATTGAAAAGCTTTACAAGGTCATTACAGACGTGTTGGGTGAGTAAAAGCTGTTTGTATTGGAGGGGAAAGTATGAAGAAAAAGGTGGATTATTTAGAATATAACGAGCTGAAATTGGTTGAATTGGTTGATGTTGAAGTTCTGCAAAAGATTCAGGATGCTTTTTCAGAGATGACGGGGATGGCAGCTATAACAACTGATTTGAACGGCACTCCTATCACGGAAGGGTCAAATTTTTGCGAATTTTGTACAAAGTATAATAGAGCAACCCGGCTTGGAAATGTACGTTGTGAGCAGTGCGATAAAAAAGGCACAGAGGAAGCTTTGATTCATGATAGGGTAGCAATATATACTTGTCATGCAGGTTTGGTGGATTTTGCGGCTCCTATTATAGCAGATGGTCAAATGGTAGGATGTTTTATAGGGGGACAGATCAGTACAAAAGAGATAAAAAAGGAAGATTTTTATTTGGTGGCTGAAGAACTTGGGGTGGATCCGGAGGAATATTATCAGGCTGCCCGGAAAGTGAAAGTGTTGCCTAGGGAAACAGTTGATAAAGCGGCAACGTTTCTTTATGCTATAGCTGGAATTTTATCAAATATGGCATACAGTAAGTATTTGGCGTACAAAGCAAAAGAAGAAATTCAAAAAACATCACAGATGAAATCTGATTTTCTTGCTAATATGAGTCATGAAATCAGAACACCGATGAATGCAGTAATAGGTATGGCAGAAATGGCTTTGCGTGAAGAAATGTCGCCGATAGCAAGAGAGTATATTCAGCAAATTAAAACCTCAGGACAGACATTGCTTGCTATTATTAATGATATTCTTGATTTTTCGAAAATTGAGTCCGGAAAAATGGATATTGTTGTGGATGAATACGATACGATGTCGATGATACGCGATGTGGTAGGGATTGTCATGACGAGGTTAAAAGAAAAGAACGTAGAGCTTATCGTGGATATTGCTCCGGAGCTTCCTGCAAAATTGTATGGTGATGTTGCAAGAAATAAGCAAATACTTATCAACCTGACAAATAATGCAACAAAATTTACGCATCAGGGATATGTAGCAATTCGGATAGACTATGAAAAACTGACGGACGATACAATTGAATTACAGGTATCGGTAGAGGATACAGGGATTGGAATTAAAGAATCAGAATTAAAGCTTTTGTTTCAGTCATTTCAACAGTTAGACAGCAAGCGAAACAGAAATATTGAAGGTACTGGTTTGGGACTTCCGATTACAAAGCGTCTTCTGAAATTAATGAATGGAGAAATGAAAGTAAAAAGCGTTTATGATAAAGGGAGTACATTTTCGTTTTCTATTCCTCAAAAGGTAGCAGTATTTCAATCAGATAATCAGATTGATAATCCGGAGAAATATTCTATTGTGGGAGTTGGAATGGAAACGGTAGTACAAAAACAGTTGGCAAATGATGCGAAAAAGTTAGGGGTTAGTTATGAACGAATGAGTACCGTTGATGAAGTGAAACCTGAGCGGCTGAATGAAAATGCATTTCTGTTTATTGAACATTCTTATTTCTCACCATATGTAGAAAATTTTGTTCGTATGCATCCGGAAATCACAGTGATATTGATTGTAGATTTTTACGTCAATGTAGAGTACGACTTTTCGAACGTTCATATTGTAAAAAAGCCGATTTGTGTATTTGATTTATCGTTGCTTTTACAGGATAAAGAATTGCTCAATGAATATAACAACGTGGAAGCAAATGTGTTTGATTTTATTGCTCCAACGGCAGAAATTCTAATTGTAGATGACAATCCAGTCAACTTAACAGTTACGGAAGGATTGCTCGAACCTCTGAAGATGAAAATTGAAACAGCAAGTGGGGGTCTCGAAGCAGTTGATAAAATATCCAGTCGTCATTATGATCTCGTTTTGATGGATCACATGATGCCAGAACTGGATGGCGTGGAAACAACACATATTATCAGACGTTTCCATCAGGAGTACGATGATGTTCCTATAATTATGCTGACTGCCAATGCCGTAGAAGGAACGAAGCAGATGTTTCTGAAAGAAGGAATGAATGACTTTGTTGCGAAACCAATTGAAGTTCAGATTCTTGTGAGTGTTATAAAAAAGTGGCTTCCGTTTGAAAAAATACAGAAAGTAAAAGCACTTCAAATAGTTCCGGAACAGCAAGTGGAGAAGCCGGTTGTTATTGCTGATTTAGATACGAAAACAGCAATAAAAAGGCTTGGGAGTGAAAAAGTGTTTTGGAATGTTTTGCGTGATTATTATAAAACGATTACAAAAAAAGCACAGGTAATTCAGGAAACTGTAGAGAGGGCTGACTGGGCACAGTATACGACGGAAGTTCATTCTTTAAAGAGTACTTCGAAACAAATTGGGGCAGATAAGCTTGCTGAATTGGCAGCGCGGCTGGAATGTGCCGGTAATGCAAGGGATATTAATATGATTAAAATGGAAACCGGTGAATTACTCGAGCAGTATTTGAATTATGATGCTATTTTGAAAATGTATTTTATGGATGAGACAAAGAAAAAAGAGAAGAAGGGGAAAATCGAACCTGCATTTTTGAAAAAGTGTTTTGATGAAATGACTGTTGCTATTGAGAATCTGGATATGATTGAAATGGAAACTATATTATCAAAAATAGAGGAATATGAACTGGAGGAATCGCAGGAAATTTATTATGAGCAACTGGCAACAGCAATAGAAGAATACGATGCTTTTGCATGTGAAAATATTCTGGAAGTATGGAAAAAACAATAAGGGTGTTGCTTTTCTAAATTTTATGTTATATAATTTGGACTGGGAGTTTGTGTACAAACTCCCAGTCTGTGTGTTGCCATGCACCCTTAAGGGCTGCCTGTGGCAGGTTTTGGAGGGTTAAATGTGAAGCACGCGGCAGATGCTAAAATCAGATATAAGAAAAGGACAGGTGGAAAATAATGGAAAAAAGAGAACTCATGTATGAAGGAAAAGCAAAGAAAGTTTACACAACAGATGATGCAAATCTTGTTATCGTAGATTACAAAGATGATGCAACTGCTTTTAACGGTGAAAAGAAAGGTACTATTGTTGGTAAAGGTGCTATCAATAACCGTATGACAAACCATGTATTCAAGCTTTTAGAAAAAGCCGGAGTTCCAACCCATCTGGTAGAAGAATTAAGTGATAGAGAAACAGTTGTAAAGAAAGTAGAAATCGTACCATTGGAAGTAATCGTAAGAAACGTTGCTGCAGGAAGCTTTTCTAAGAAGCTTGGTATTGAAGAAGGCCGTGAATTATTATGCCCTACTTTAGAATTCAGCTATAAAAATGATGATTTAGGCGATCCATTTATCAACGGATACTATGCACTTGCATTAGGTCTTGCAACACAGGAAGAAATTGATAAAATCGCTGAATATACATTCAAAGTAAACGAAGTATTAAAAGAATATTTCTTAAATGCCGGTATCAAATTAATCGACTTCAAGATTGAATTCGGTAGAGATGCAGAAGGAAATATTATCCTTGCAGATGAAATTTCACCAGATACTTGTAGATTATGGGACGTTGAAACAAATGAAAAATTAGACAAAGACCGTTTCAGACGTGATATGGGAAATGTAGAAGAAGCATACAATGAAGTATTCAGCCGTTTAGGTTTATAGGAGTAAAGAATGAATAACAGCAAAATGCAGAAAGATAGAGAACTACATGAAGAATGTGGTGTATTTGGAATATACGATTTCGATGGAAATGACGTGGCTTCCTCTATTTATTATGGATTATTTGCATTACAGCATAGAGGACAGGAAAGCTGCGGTATTGCAGTGAGCGATACCAATGGACCAAAAGGAAAAGTAAATTCCTATAAGGGAATGGGCCTTGTAAACGAAGTGTTCAGTCCGGAAGACTTGGAAAAGTTAAAAGGTGACATTGGTGTTGGACATGTAAGATATTCCACAGCAGGAGAAAGTACAAGAGAAAATGCACAGCCATTGGTATTAAATTACGTGAAGGGAACCCTTGGGCTTGCCCACAATGGTAATCTGATTAACGCACCGGAACTTAGAAAAGAACTGGAACATACCGGAGCTATTTTCCAGACTACGATTGATTCCGAAGTAATTGCATATCATATTGCAAGAGAACGTTTGAACTGTGGAACAGTCGAAGAAGCAGTAAAACTTGCAATGAAGAAGATTAAAGGTGCTTATTCACTGGTTGTAATGAGTCCTAGAAAATTGATTGGAGCAAGAGATCCACAGGGATTTAAGCCTCTTTGTATTGGAAAAAGAGATAATGCATATATTTTAGCATCCGAAACATGTGCTTTGGATACCATCGGAGCAGAATATGTAAGAGATGTACTTCCGGGAGAAATTGTTACTATTACTCCACAGGATGGTATCGTATCTGATACAAGTATGTGTCCGGCACCTTCTGACGAAGCAAGATGTATTTTTGAATACATCTATTTCGCGCGTCCGGACAGCTATATTGATGGAATCAGTGTGTATGAGTCCAGAATTAAGGCAGGACGTTTCCTTGCTATGGATTCACCGGTAGAGGCAGATATCGTAGTAGGTGTACCGGAATCCGGTAATGCAGCAGCATTAGGATATTCCTTAGAATCCGGAATTCCTTACGGAACTGCGTTTGTGAAAAATGGTTATGTGGGAAGAACCTTCATTAAACCAAAACAGAGCAGCAGAGAATCCAGTGTAAAAGTAAAATTAAACGTGTTGAAGGACGTAGTCAAAGGAAAACGCGTAATTATGATTGATGATTCCATCGTGCGTGGAACTACCAGCGATAGAATTGTAGGTATGTTAAAGGAAGCAGGTGCGAAAGAAGTACATGTTCGTATCAGTTCTCCGCCATTTTTATGGCCATGCTATTTCGGAACTGACGTGCCGGCAAGAGAGCAGTTGATTGCTTACAATCATACCATTGATGAAATCAGAGATATTATTGGTGCCGATACTTTAGGCTATTTAGATATTAACCGTTTGGGAGAATTAGTAAACGGAAAGGCTATCTGTAAAGGATGCTTTAACGGAAATTACCCAATGGAACCGCCAAAAGAAGATATTCGTGGTGAATACCAGAAGTAGGAGGAAGAAGAATGACAGACAGATACCAGAGTCCATTATCAGAACGTTATGCAAGTAAGGAAATGCAGTACATTTTTTCACCGGACATGAAATTCAGAACATGGAGAAAGTTATGGATTGCATTGGCAGAAACAGAAAAAGAATTAGGACTTGATATTACAGATGAACAGATTGCAGAATTAAAAGCTCATCAGGATGATATAAATTACGACGTGGCAAAAGAAAGAGAAAAACAGGTACGTCACGATGTAATGTCACATGTGTACGCATACGGCGTACAGTGTCCAAAGGCAAAAGGAATTATCCATTTAGGAGCAACTTCCTGTTATGTTGGTGATAATACAGATATTATCGTTATGACAGAAGCCTTAAAATTAGTGAAAAAGAAATTAATCAATGTAATTGATGAACTTGCTAAATTTGCAGATGAATACAAAGCACTTCCAACTTTGGCATTTACACATTTCCAGCCTGCACAGCCAACTACTGTTGGTAAGAGAGCAACACTTTGGATGCAGGAATTTTTATTGGATTTAGAAGATCTTGACCATGTACTGGCTAACATGAAACTGTTAGGTTCGAAAGGAACTACAGGAACACAGGCAAGTTTCCTTGAATTATTTGATGGAGACCACGAAACAATCGACAAAATCGATCCTATGATTGCAAAGAAAATGGGATTTGACAGTTGTTATCCTGTTTCCGGTCAGACATATTCACGTAAAGTAGATACAAGAGTATTAAATGTATTGGCAGGAATCGCAGCCAGTGCACATAAATTCTCTAACGACATTCGTTTGTTACAGCACTTAAAAGAAGTGGAAGAACCATTTGAAAAATCACAGATTGGTTCCTCAGCTATGGCTTACAAACGTAATCCAATGAGAAGTGAACGTATTGCATCTCTTTCCAGATTTGTAATGGCAGACGTAATTAATCCAATGATTACATCTGCAACACAGTGGTTTGAACGTACTTTGGACGACTCTGCAAACAAGCGTCTTAGCGTACCGGAAGGCTTTTTAGCTATCGATGGTATCTTAGACTTATGCTTAAACGTAGTAGACGGACTTGTGGTATATCCAAAAGTAATTGAAAAACGTCTTCGTTCCGAACTTCCATTTATGGCAACCGAAAACATTATGATGGATGCTGTAAAGGCAGGCGGTGACAGACAGGAATTACACGAAAAAATCCGTACTCTTTCCATGGAAGCAGGAAGAAATGTAAAAGAAAAAGGATTAGAAAACAATTTATTAGAATTAATCGCAGCAGATCCTGAATTTAACATGACATTAGAAGATTTACAGAAAACAATGGATCCTGCAAAATATACAGGACGTGCCAAGGAACAGGTAGACGCATTCTTAAACAATGTAGTAAAACCAATCTTAGCAGAAAACAAAGAAATTCTTGGTATGAAGGCTGAAATTAACGTTTAATGTAACCGGTAAAAATAACAAAACTTAGGAGGAACAAACATGGTAAAAGCAGTCGTTGGAGCGAACTGGGGAGATGAAGGAAAAGGAAAAATTACAGATATGTTGGCGAAAGAAACTGACATTATCGTAAGATTTCAAGGTGGTGCCAATGCAGGTCATACAATCGTAAATGATTATGGTAAATTTGCATTACACACACTTCCATCCGGCGTTTTTTACAATCATACAACAAGCATCATCGGAAACGGAGTTGCTTTAAATATACCTCTCCTGTTCAAAGAAGTTCAGGAAATCGTAAGTAAAGGTGTACCAGAACCTAAAATTTTAGTTTCTGACAGAGCCCAGATTGTTATGCCATATCATATTTTGTTTGATCAGTATGAGGAAGAAAGACTTGGAAAGAATTCTTTCGGTTCCACAAAATCCGGTATTGCGCCATTCTATTCAGATAAATATGCAAAAATCGGATTCCAGGTAAGCGAGTTATTTGATGAAGAATTATTAAAAGAAAAAGTAGAACGTATTTGTGAAACAAAGAATGTATTATTAGAGCATTTATATCACAAACCTGCCATTGATCCGGCAGAATTATTAGAAACACTTCACGAATACAGAGATATGGTAGCACCATTTGTATGTGACGTTTCTTTATATCTGCACAATGCATTAAAGGAAGGAAAAGAAATCTTATTAGAAGGACAGCTCGGAACTTTAAAAGATCCAGACCACGGAATTTATCCAATGGTTACTTCTTCCTCTACTTTAGCAGCATATGGAGCAATCGGAGCAGGTGTGGCACCATATGAAATCAAGCAGGTAATCACTGTATGTAAAGCATATTCTTCCGCAGTAGGAGCAGGTGCTTTCGTCAGCGAAATCTTTGGTGATGAAGCAGATGAATTAAGAAGACGTGGCGGTGACGGCGGTGAATTCGGTGCAACTACAGGACGTCCAAGACGTATGGGATGGTTTGACTGTGTGGCATCTAAATACGGATGTCGTTTACAGGGAACAACAGATGTAGCGTTTACCGTACTTGATGTATTAGGCTATCTGGATGAAATTCCGGTATGTACTGCTTATGAAATCGATGGTAAGCAGACTACAGAATTCCCAACCACAGCATTGCTTGAAAAAGCAAAACCTGTAATTGAAAAATTACCGGGTTGGAAATGCGACATTCGCGGTATCAAGAAATACGAAGATTTACCGGAAAATTGTAGAAAATACATTGAATTTGTAGAAGAAAAAATCGGATATCCAATTACTATGGTTTCTAACGGACCGGGTAGAGATGATATCATCTACAGAAATAAATAAGAAGTAAAATAAAAGGAGCTGCCTGAATGGGCAGCTCTTTGTGTAGAGAGGGAGAAATAAATGGAGTTAATACAGTTATTACAATATGTTTTGATGACAGAGCAGGTCAATCCGTCAAGTGGAAGCCACTTGTGGTTTCTGTTGGAATTTATAATATTATGCGCAGAACCATTGCACCAGTTGTGGAATGTATTAAAACGGAGAACATTTGTGGAAAAAGGATTTGCAGTCGTTCTTTTTGGGGCGCCTGTGTTTATCATTATGTTGCTACAGACCATCTTTATGGAGGGCTTTTTCTCCTACAAGAATTTTCTGCAATATAGAGAAACTCGGGAAATTATGGCACATGCATCCTTCTATCAGGAGATGATCCTGCTTAATATTGTTACGATGCTTTTAATCCTGTTGTGTTTTGTAGTTACCGTCAAGCAAAATGGAAAACGGGGAAAAGGAAAAATACTTTGTTTTCTAAGTATTGGTGGTTTGGAATTTGTACTTGCAATTTTAATGATTGGATTTAGCTATTATATAGTAACCCAAAATCCATGGTACTTTTTTGAACAGAAGCCGGATGTTGCGTTGGTGTATTTGTATCTGGGATGGCATATGGTGTTAAAGTCAATGATGCTGTTGGGAATCCTTCTTTTTACGGTGATATTTTACCGAAAGGAGCAGGGTGCATATCAGAATGCAACGGATGCAAGAGGCTATTTAGAAAAGCATATCAGCCAGCAGGGAAGATTTATGACATTTGCCAGCGGTATGTTTCTGCTTATGCTTTGCACAGCGGATGTGTTGGTGATAAACGCGGTTGTTACAGAATTTCCGGCAGGTGAGGAGATTGCAGAATGTGTTGTCCAGATTACCAGCATGTTAATTGTCAGTGTATTTCTTTTGGGAATGACTGTGGCGACACTTGGCGTTTTTTACATAAACATAAAAAGGTGGTTAAAACCGGAAAGCGATATGGTCTTTAAATCCATGGAGAAATGGGGAAATAAGGAGTATATCATACAAACCCTTTGTGCAGAGCGGTACAAAAGCGAAGAAAGAATTTTTAAAAGCAGAGGCTATGAGGTTACAGAAAATTTCATATATCGTCCCAATTTGTTTTGGAAATATGATTTGTTTTATTTAAGACAAATCAAAAGTGTAACGAAAGCGGTAGGCATGGAGGGTGTATACACGGTGCTTACATTTCAGGATGGAAAGAAATTTAAAGCCTATCATATGCAGAAGCATGTATTAGAACATATAAAAAGCTTTCTTCCGGCAGAAGGAGAACAATAAGAGAGAACAGAAAGGATGAGGAAAAATGATAAATACGATTATATTTGATATTGGACGAGTATTGGTAGAATGGGACTGGCAGGGGTATTTGCAAAGTTTTGGATTTTCTGAAGAGAAAACAAAACAACTGGCTCTGGCGATTTTTCAGAATGAATATTGGAAGGAAACAGACAGAGGTGTTTGGAGCGACGAAGAAATTTTGCAAAGCTTTATCAGAGGAGTGCCGGAATATGAGGCGGACATCCGTGCCATCTGGGATGACATGGGAAGATGCATCTGCAAGTGTGAATATACCGATGAATGGCTTGCAGAATTAAAGGATAGAGGTTATCAGGTCTATTATTTATCAAATTATGGGAAAACCTTAAGAGAAAAGTCAAAAGAAGCGTTGAATTTTACTGAAAAATGCCATGGTGGAATTTTCTCCTATGAAATTCAGAAAATCAAGCCAGACCATGCCATTTACAAGGCACTTGTGGAAAAGTATTCTTTAATTCCAAAACAGTGTGTATTTCTGGATGATACGTTGGAAAATATAGAAGCAGCAAGGGAATGTGGCTTTCACGGAATACAGTTTATTACCTATGAACAGGCAAAAGAAGAATTGGAAGAAAAATTGGTGAAGTCCTAAAAAAAATACAGCAAATCCGTTAAATAACTAGTGAAATCTGCCGATAAACAAGTAATAGCATTTTTATGCCTATTTTTAAAAAACATATAATAATAATATAGAGGACGGGTGGTATGATGAGAAGAAAGAACATGGGGAAATGGAAAAAAGTAACAGCAGCTTTTTTGGCAGGAATGATGCTTACATCAGTAATTGCACCGACGTCTTTAGAGGCGCAGGCGGCAAATAAGGGAACTGTGCAGGTGAATAATGCGATATCCAGTGGAATTACCTTAAAGACCGATGGAGATTTAACAGAGAGTTCCGAAGAAACTACCTCTACAGAGAGGTCTTACAGTACCATAAGTGCGGTGGCGGCCTATGTGTCAAGAAATATGACCAACAGGGAAAGCCATTTTAGTGTGATTTATACCGGAAGTGACTATGACATTTATGGTGACCGAGGTAAGATTAAGAATGATTTGCTGCCAAAGGTATTTTCTATTGATACAGCAAGTACCAGTGATGCGGATTACTTGTTTCACATTTACAAATCAATAGATGTGGATTATGTGGTGAATTCTACCAATAAGTATATACATTTTACATTTGATGTAGAATACTGGGAAAGCAAAGAGGAAACAGAATATGTGGATGACAATTTATCTTACATTATTTCTGACATGGCATTATCTGAAGGGGCAACAGATTATGACAAAGTAAAGGCAGTACATGATTGGCTTTGTGGTAATGTGAAAAAAGGAAAATCAGTTATTTCCGAGGTGGATGGAAAAACAGAAATTGCCACATTGACACCGTATACTGCATTTAAATATGGACAGGCATCCAGTGCAGGTTATGCAGCTTTGGCATACAAACTTCTTTCTAAAATGGGAATACAGAGTGCCATTATCCGTGGAACAGAACAGGGAACAAACACAAAAGTTTGGAATTTAGTAAAGCTGGATGGCATGTGGTATCATATGAGCATTTACGAAGATGACAAAGATTCCGCCAACGATGGACTGGACAATGCCACATATGATTATACATATTTTCTGTTGGGAACCAATACACAGAGAAAGAAACTTCCGGTAGGAAGCCTTTACTCCGGTTATACGGCATACTATGATGTGTCCGAGGAAGATTATTTTGCAGATGATGATCCGATTTTTACAGAGGATGGTACAAAATCTCTCTATGGAATCACAGCACAGTTTGTAGGACAGGAACAGGAAATTGGAAGCTTTATTTCCAAGGGGCAGATTTTAGTATATGCATACTATTCCAAAGAAGATTATGATTTAAAACAAAATAGTGCATCTGTTCGTGTATTTGATATTGACCCGATGCGAGTGGAGAAACAGGGTGACAACACCATTACAGTTACTTATATGGGAAAATCCTGTAAGATTAACGTGGTGGGTTCCAATACACCGGCAACCGATGGAAAATTAAAGATTGATTTTGTGGCAAATGGTGGAAATGCAGTGGATTCTATCACGGATATATCTCGAAATCAGACCATCAGCTTGTCATCCATTACACCAACCAGAGATGGTTATCAGTTTGGCGGTTGGTATTTAGACAGTACTCTCCAGACAAAATGTCCAACCAAGTTTACAATTACCCAGAGTATTACATTGTATGCAAAATGGGAAAAGACACAGGTGTCTGCTTTAAAAGTGACTTATAAAGGCAAAGCACTGAATGTGAGTACGGTTTATGAAAAAGATGCCAATGGAGATAACATTATTGCCGATGATGGAAAGCCAAGTATTCTGCGTTGGGAAGCAGCATTGAATAGGTCCGATTTAGAGGTTATGGCGTATAACACAGACGGAACCGAAGGCTTGATTTCTGATTACAATATACGGTTAAAAGACGGTAAAAACAATTTTGATTGTGCATACGAAGAACCGCTTCTCTTATTTAATAAAAACGGAACTACATTCCCGGCTTATGGCCAGAGTATTGTAATGGAAGTAGAGAAGGACGGAAAGACAGATACGTTTGAAGTATATCTGGCAGAATACTGGGGTGAAAATGAAAATGTAACCAGTGGAACCGTTAAAATTGAAGTGTATGAAGATGTTTCCGAAGATGGTGTACCTGGCACACCGACAGTAGTGGAAGTAGCAAGATATTCTAGATTTTCTGAATCGGGAATTACAGACCCATCCAGAGCCACAGAAACCTTTGGCGGATGGTATACAGAAACAGATTATGTGAATCGTGTAACTGATTATACAAGAATTACGGAAGATACAAAGATTTATGCAAAATGGGTGAAGAAGACATTAAAATCCCTGATGGTGGAATATACCGGAACAGATATGCCAATCTGGAGTGATATTGATTTGAACAATGTTTTGGTAAAAGCATTTTATGATGACTATTCTGTAAAAACTATTTTGGATTCTTATGAAATTTCTTCTACTTTGATTGAAAATGAAGGAACCAATGTATTTACTGTAAAATATCAGGAAACCAATCCATACGATGCAGATGAAATTATTTCCTTTACAAAAACATTTACAGTAGAGGGTTACATTCCAAACGAAGAAACTTATCGTGTCAGCTTTGACAGTATGGGCGGTTCCGTAGTAGAAAGTATTACCGGAGTGGCGGAAGGAGAAACCATTACTCTGCCAAATCCGCCAACTAAAGAAGGATTTGTGTTTGGGGGCTGGTACAGAGATACATCCTGTAAAGTGCCATTTACAGAAACTTCAAAGGTAACGAAGGATATTACATTGTATGCAAAATGGGAAGAATTTCAGTTGGTAGCCTATTCATTGGAAGCAGCCTACATTGGCGATGCTTTGTATGTAAATGATGGTATTCCAAAAGAAAGCATCCGTGTTATTGCAATGTATAATGATAATGTTGCAAGATTAGTAGATGATTTTACTTATACACCAAATACTATTCTTCAGGAAGGTGCGAATGTAATCACAGTCAGCTACGAAGATTTGAATGCGGCGGTGGTAATCGAAACCGGTAATCCGGCGAAAACATATACCATTACTTTTGACAGCTGTGGTGGAAACGAAGTAGAAAGCATTAAGAATATTACTTGGGGTGATACGGTAACCTTACCGAAAGCTGTGAAATCCGGAGCAGAATTTGAAGGATGGTATACTTCCAAGGAATACACAACCGAGTTTACAGAAAGAGATTTTGTAAAGAGAGATATGACTTTGTATGCTAAGTGGAATGAGGAAGCGCAGGGAAGTGTTACACCGACCTCTGCAGCAGATGGAAAAGTGACACCAACAGCAGCAGCCAATATAACACCACAGGTAACACAGTCAGTAACACCGGCAGCGACACCGTCATCAGGAGCAGCCACACCAACAGGCAGTGGCAGTGGTTCTGAAAGCAGTAAAAAGACAGTAGAGTCTATTACGGCAGAATATCTTGGAAATGATTTGGTAGTAGGAAGTACGATTGCAAAAGAAAATATTTTAGTAACAGCTACTTACTCTGATGGAACTACAGCGACGGTAAAGAAATTTACATTAGATCCGGAAACAATCAAATCTACCGGAAAAAATGTAGTAGTAGTAAAATATAAGAAAAAATCAGCAACCATAACCATTAATGGTGTAGAGGCAACACCGGCACCTACTCAGGCGGCAGCTACAGCAGCACCGACAGCTACGGGTGGTGCAAGTGCAAAGACAACACCGGCAGGCAGTACAAATACAAGCAGCACAAGTACAGATGATAGTTCATCAGCAACACCGAAAGATTTTCAGGATAAGGTAAATTCCATTTTCAATAAGATTAAAAATGGAAACAGTGATGCAAGTATTGAAGATATTGCAGAAGTAGTAAGCATGCTTCATGAAATGACGCCAAGAGAACTGAGTGAAATTGATGAAGATGTGTTAAGAACACTGGATACTATGATTTTGAATTTAAGCAATGTGAGCGTGGTGATTGAAAATCATATTGAAAACTATCCGGTAACCGAAAAAGATGTATGGGGCTTGGGACTTGTACTTACATCCAGCGATATTTTAAGCGGAAATAAGGTTGAGGTAATACTTGATATTTCAGAAGCAGCAATGACCTCTAGTATAAGAAATCTGTTGGAACAGTATGCGATTATCCAGGATAAGACTATTTTCAAATATCTTGATATCAGATTGTACAAGTATATAGAAAAGGCGAATACCACAAGAGATGAAGACAAACAGCCGATTTATGAAACCTTGTTACCAGTACATTTAACATTGCCAATACCTGTGGAAAATCAGGGTGAACCATATTACTGCGTAATTCGTGAACATGATGAACAGGTAGTTGCAATTTCGGATTATGATAGTTCTGAAGAAACCATTAGCTTTGAAAGTAATTGTTTCTCTATCTACGGTCTGGCTTATGGAAATACACAGGCAGAAGAACTTACCATAGAAGAAGGAGAAACCATTACAGCAGACACACCGGAAAATACATCCGGTACGGGCGATGCAGATACAGTGGAAACAAAAACAAAGGGAAATTCAACACTTCCATTTATTCTGGCAGCCATTGCAGTAATTGCTTTTGCTATTATGGTGATTACTATTGTAATTATCAAGGAATTAAATAAGAAAGATGAGGATGAAGAAGCCGAAGTAAAAACAAAAGCTGTACCATCCACAACAGAAGAAAAGAAATAAAAGAAAAGCTATTAGAAAATAGAAAGTTCGCAATGCGGGCTTTCTATTTTTTATAGCTTTAATCTTTGTTCAATATCTTATACAGCATATTGCACACATAAAGAAGTATTGGAATCGCAACACTACAGAAAATAGAAACCTGTAACAGCTGGAAGCTCAACTCACTGTCCAGAAAAGCAAAAATAAGAGTACAGAGATACAGTCCTACAAGCGCTATAATTCCAAGAATTGCAATAATTTTTTTCTTGTTTTTCAAAATCTGACCTCCTAATAAAATATATGGAATAGTATAGCATAGATTTTATTAAGAGGAAAGAATTATCTGCCGTTGGTTAACATGCCTCCCAGCATGCCGCTTAAAGAGCACATAAGCATAACTGTAATAAAATGTGTGGCATCACTTTGAATCCCCTTATTTAAGGCAAGAGAAATAAGTGTAAGGAAAATAAAATACACAGCCCCCAACAATAAGCCATACAAAAAACGTCTGGAAGAAGACATTTTCCCCGCAATATACCCTCCGGTAAAGCAGCTGATAACATAACTTAAGGTAATTCCCACACTGATAATGGATTCACTAAGCTGGAATTTTAATAAGAGAAAGGATAGTAAAACCAATATAAGTAACGTGATAACATAGGAAACGATAAGGCTCTTTATAAGACTGGAAATTTTAATATTCATGTAGACCTCCTGTGGAAAATGGTTAGAATGAGTGGTGCTTTATTGTATTATATTTGACAAGTATCATATTTATGTTAAATTGTTGCAAGTCTTGGGGGGATGGTTGCGGGACGCTCATAAACGGGACAACTTCTTCCTATGAGGACAGAGGCAACGCGAAGACAAACTAACTGTCAACTACGACTAAGACGCTCCCGAGAGCGGTCGCGCCAAGTCTTCGTAGACAGTGGATTTCGTCTTCGCTAAAAACGCCTCTTAATCGTCCTCATAGGAAGAAGTTGTCCCGTTTATGAGCTGTTCACGGAAGCCATCAGCCAAGAATTGCAGCAACTAAGCATTTGAACTCAGCGAGCAGTTCCCGGAAGCCATCAGCCCAAGAATTGCAGCAACTGAGCATTTGAACTCAGCGAGCAGTTCCCGGGAGGCAAGATCCAATGAACGGCCAGCGATTTAACATTGTGGCATTGCCAGGCACAGCCCAAGACAAATACAGAAGGTTTCAGAGCTGTTTGGGTCTGCTCTGAAACCTTCTGTATTTGTCTTGGGCGTACCGCAACCCCCAAAGTTCAAATTGCCTCCCGTGAATCTTAAAGATATATAAAATCCCTTGACAAATTGCACAAAAAATTGTATATTTTTAAGCAATAGACTTATATATATGAGAAAAGGGGAGATATTTTTGGATTCAGGAGATGCCATACAGTTGTTAATTTTAGTGATTCTTTTAGGTTTGTCAGCGTTCTTTTCTTCAGCGGAAACATCGCTTACGACAGCAAACAGAATCCGGATTATGAATTTAGCAGAGGAAGGCAACAAGAGAGCAGCAATGCTGTTAAAGGTAGTAGATGATTCGGGAAAGATGTTAAGTGCCATATTGATTGGTAACAATATAGTAAATATATTGGCATCTTCCATGGCGACAGTGTTAGCAACACGTTTATTTGGAAGTAAGGGTGTGGGAATTGCTACGGGTATATTGACAGTGCTGATACTTGTTTTTGGAGAAATTACGCCAAAAACATTAGCAACAATTCATGCAGAAAAAATAGGATTGTTGTATGCACCGATTGTATATTATTTTATGATGGCATTTACACCGGTTATTTTTGTCATAAATAAATTATCCAGAGGATTTTTAAGACTGTTACGAGTAAATCCGGATAATAAAAATGGTACTATGACAGAAAATGAGCTTCGTACTATTGTGGATGTAAGTCACGAAGAAGGTGTCATTGAAAGCGAAGAACGCCAGATGATTTGTAATGTGTTTGATTTTGGTGATTCTTTGGCAAAAGATATTATGGTTCCAAGGGTAGACATGATTTTTGCCCATGTGGATGCCACAAGAGAAGAACTGATTGAATTATTTAAGGAAGAAAAATTCACCAGACTTCCGGTATATGAAGAAACTACCGATGATGTGATTGGTATTTTGAATATTAAAGATTTGCTTTTATATGATAATGATATGGAATTTCATGTAAGAGATATTCTTCGTTCTGCGTATTTTACATATGAGTATAAGAAGACTTCAGAATTGATGATTGATATGAAGCAGGATTCGAATAATCTTGCGATTGTTTTAGATGAATATGGTGCAACCGCAGGTCTGATTACTTTGGAAGATTTATTGGAAGAAATCGTAGGAGAAATCAGGGATGAGTATGATGAAGATGAAGAAAATCTGATTCAGAAGGTTTCCGAACATGAGTATTTAATCGAAGGTTCCATGAAGTTAGATGATGTAAATGATGCGTTAGGACTTTCTTTCGAATCGGAAGATTATGATTCTATCGGTGGTCTGATTATTGAATTGTTAGACCGTCTGCCGGAACAGCATGAAGCAGTTACCACAGAAGATGGAATTCGCTTAAAAGTAGAGAATATTGATAAAAACAGAATAGACACAGTTCGTTTGACTATCCCGGAAATGGGAGAAGTTGAAATGGCAAAATAAAACAGGCAGGGATGTATTTCATCCCCGCCTGTTTTAATATATGGATAAAATATTATTCTGTTGCAATGTAAGTAGAATAGCCGGCATTTCTCAGACGTTGTTCCATGGCAATGGCATTGTTTAAATCCTGATAAGCACCAACCTGAACAAAGTAGTATCCCTGATTATAATTGATGTAAGCAGGAAAATCTTTGGCACGTAGCTGGTCTACAAGGTCCTGAGCATAGTTTTTGTTTTCGAATACACCTACGTTAACGCGGTACAAGGTTTCTTCTTCCGAAGCCACAACAGACTGTAAAATACCATGAGCGATTGCTTCTGCAATTTCATTGAATTTTTCATCAAATAAAGCATTGTCTTTGGGATTGTCGATAAATCCGGCTTCCACTAAAACAGCCGGCATTTCAGTACGGCGTAGCACCACAAGATTAGGTCTTGCATAAACGCCCTGATTGGTAAATCCAAGTTTTTCCAATTCGTTATTGATGTTTTCAGCCATAACACGGCGGATTCCGGTGTCTTCATAAACGAGAGTTTCCACTCCGGTTCCAGTGCCGGGAACAGGCATGGCATTTCTGTGAATAGAAACAAAAAAATCAGCACCGGCGTTATTAGCAATCATTGCTTTTTCATAAGGTGTCTGATACACATCATCGGTACGTGTGAAAACAACATCTACACCATTCTTTTTTAAAATATCGCCGACTGCCAAGGCTAATGCCAGAGCATCATCTTTTTCTTTTCTGCCTTCGAAACGGGCACCGTAGTCAAAACCGCCGTGACCGGCATCTACAACAATTTTCATATGAAATCTCCATAAGTTTTACACTGCTTCATATAAGTATATGAAGCAGCAAAAGAAAATGTGAAAGAAAATAAAGAGTAATGTATAAAAAGAAAATTCAAGTCAATACTATTACCATGAAAGAGTTGCGAATGACTCTTTCGTGGGTTTATTGGAAAATCCCCCCTTCTAATAAACAAATTTGCTAATGATAAGGAAAATACTTATCCTCCCCTATTGCCCCCTAGAGCCACCCCGCTTTAGGGGGTTTTTATAAGTTGAGAAATATCGAAATTAGATTTGACGTATGACATGCACCTATGCTATAATACTTTAAATAATGTGGCTATATATGTAGCCATAAATAAATAGTCAGCCTCAGGTTGCTAAAACGTAAGGAGGGAATATGATGAAGCATATTAAGACTTTTACTACACGTGATTTAAAACAGTCTATGAAAAAAGGTGGATGTGGAGAATGCCAGACATCTTGTCAGTCAGCTTGTAAAACATCCTGTACAGTAGGAAATCAGAGCT
>CAYVCL010000021.1:0-40313 GCA_964450185.1 uncultured Lachnospiraceae bacterium
TCGTAATACTTATGCCTATAACCAGCTTAAAATATTTCTACTTTGCTTTGGTTATGAATACTTTAAATATGTCTGTTTCTTTACACATCCATATTCATTTCTACTGTGATGAAATGTTTCAATATGTGATAAGCAACACTCTTTTCGGACTCTTAAATCTTTGATTTCTCTATTCTCACTTTTGTTTTCATATTATCCGAAACTCTATATAATCTTTTATAAAGGTATTATTTACTTTCGTAATATAATTCTTTGCTAATTGATTATTCACAGGATTTATAACTTATCCATCACACATATTGAATTGAGTTTTCTACCTTGTCCATTGGAATCAATCCTCCTGTCTGCACTTTTTATATTATGTGCTCCGAAATTTCTTTCCTATCCCATCGGAATCAATCCTCCTGCCTTGCACTATCTTGTGTTATGCACTGCTAAAATACTCATTTCTACCCATTGGAATCTGCCTCCCAACTTGTACTTTTTCTTTCGTTCCTGTACGTTGCAACGCCATCTATTATTTTACCGTTTCCGGATTTACAAAAATCTCTTTCGTGCGCTTCTGCAAAGTCCTTATGGAAACCAGATGAATAATGACCCGTTGTTAATTGATGTATTTATATTACCACTAGTGTTCCGATTTGTCAACACTATTTTTCATTTTTTGATAAATATTTTTACTATTTTTCATTTTCCCACCTATTATTTTATAACATTTGTGTTAATTGTTTATACTTTTCTGACAATTATTCCCAGCACGATGCATAATTAGCAGGTATATTATATTTCAAATACACCTGCTAACTTTTCATTTCACTATTTAATTTATTCAAATTCCAACGTATTCTGCTCAAATTCCAGTGATGTATATTCTAATTCTTCCTGCTCGGTCTGGCTGCGGTAGTCTACCACTACGGTCTGCTGTCTTCCGTCGATTAATTTTTGTCCTAAAATATAATTTACTTCAAATCTTCCGGTAATGGCAGGGGTTGCGCCTCGCGCCGGTACAATCAGCTGTACATTGTTGGCTTTTAGCAGTTTGAAAATCGGCTCCCAGATGTAAACGTCCTTGGCTGCTCCAAATGGGTTATCGATAAATATAACATTTTTCAGTTTTAATGGATCTGCGTTGGCAGAATTCATACTGGTAATGTAATGGATAATTGCCACTAAAAACTGAATGTAAATACCCTGGGACTGACCAGTACTTCCTACGGCTTCTTCGTATTTTAAATAGCGGCTCTGTTCCTTGATACGCTCTCTCTTGTAAAGGTTTAACTTAATTAAGTTCATATCCTTTACAATAACAGAAAACAGCTTTTTCCATGCCAACTGATTTCTTATGTATTTAACACGTTCTACCTCTGTGGTAAAACTGTCTGCGGTCTGGATAATGTTATCAATGTAATTTGACATGGCAGATTCATACATTTCTTCCTTGATGTATGGAATACTTAAGGTAATCATTGGTACTAATTTTTCGTCTAACCAGATTCCTGATAATTTAGGAAGTCTGTCCAAGGCAGCTTTCATATTTACGCAGGTCTGTAAACACTGACTCTCAAAATTCTGCTTGATTTTTTCCATATCAACGATACCTTTTTCCACACTGGATTTTTCCAATTCGATACAGGAGATGGTATCTTCGATATTGGCAATCAGCAGGTCCGCTTCTGCTTCGTTTGACGGACTTTCGATATGCTTATCCACTTCGTTTGCAAGCTCATGGGCTTCTGTCTTTAATAAGGTTTCCTTTAAGCGGTTTTTATCCTTTTCAAAGGCTTCTCTGCGCTCATATTCTTCCTTCATAATCTTATCGTAAAGTGTACGCAGTTCCTGATATGTTTTCTTTAAGGAGGTTTCATCTTCTAAAAGTTCCTCATCGCCATCCATAACAATTCCAGCAGATTCGATCATGCGAAGCATATCTTCACTGATTGCTTCCAAGCCTGCCAAATCCTTTTCCAGACGCTTTTCTTTTTCCATGGATTCTTTGATGTTGTTTTCCAGAACCTGTGCCAGATTTTTGTATTCTGCGATAAATCTGGTAAGCTGTTCACCGGATAAATCCAATGGTTTATATACGCCATACTTTTCTTCTACCAAAGTTTTTCCGTGAGCAATACTTCCGAACTTTCGGTTGGCAGATTCGGAGTAGGCTTCTAACTGCTTTTTGGAAACCTTGATTTTTTCCTGAATTTCTTTCATGGCTTCTTTTTGCTGTTTTAATTCTTCCAGACTGGTTTTTGTCATTTCATGGCGTTCGTACAATGCTCTCAATTCTTCCAGACTTCCATTTCTATATTCAATCGCAGAAAGGCTCTTTTCCATCTGAAGCTTGTAGTTTTCTGCCAGTTTCTTCTTGTCTGCAATATCTGCATTTTCTGCCACAAAGGAATCCCTGAGTCCTTTGAATTTGATTTCCAATTCTTCCATGGATAAATTGTTGAAAGAAGCATTGGTAAGTACTGCCTGTGGATTATCATATGGCTGAAATTCTTTCTCCCAAGTATTCTTCATGGATTTCAACACGGTTTCCATGGTCTGGTATCTTTCTTTTAAGGCAGCTGTTTCTTCCTGTAAACCTTTTAACAATCCACTGTGATTTTTCACTGCTGCCTCACTTCGTGTGATACCTTCTTTTAAGGATGCCAGTTCCTTTTCCTTGGAGCTGTAACGGCTGTACAACTCCTGAATTTCTTCCATGATTTTCAGTTCCTGCTCCAGACTTGTGATTTCTGCTTCCTGTCGGTCCGCATGTTCCTGAAACTGGCTCTTTTTCATATACAAGTCATTTTGCTGGGACTGGAGTGCTTCCGTTTCTGCTGCAATATCTTTTAATGTGAGTTTGTTTTCTTCATACTCCTTCACATTTTCTGATTTTTCTAAATACTTGCTTTCAAATTCTTCCATGTAAGAAATGTCTGACTTCATCAACTGAATACGTTCTCTTAAGGCTGTCAAACGTTTTTGCTTATCTTCCAGCGTTTCCATGGCAGATTTTAGTGCTTTAGAAACATTGTCTTCTGAGGTAAATTCCTCTTTTTCCGGTATCAGAAAATCCATTCCTTCCGTGGAATATAATTCTCCAAGGGATTTTTCCAAGGCACTTCCATTGATAATCGGAACTACTTTTCCTGTGTTTCCAAATTTCTTTAAATTCTTATCAAAACGAACAGAATCATAATCATGCAAAACTACAATGGAATAGGGAAGTAACGGTACACATTCTAACAATTCTTTCTGCTGTTCTTTGGAATATCTGCTTAAATAAGCAAAACCTGTCACAGCTCGTTCTTTTCCCACGTTGATAATTTCTAAAGCTTTTTCCATTTCTTCGGAGTCTGCAAATAGCTGTCCTTTTTCATAAGCTTTGCAATCAGCTTTCAATTTGGTAATTTCCTGTTTTAACGTTTCCATATCCAGTAAATTCTTCTGGAAGGTATAGTAAATCTTTTCCTTTAACTGGCGTTCCTCGGATTCCTGATAAAATTCCTTTAACTTATCAATTCTTTCATGATATATACTGTATTCTTTCTGAAATTCTGCCAGCTTTTCCTGACGAAGAAGAATATGTTTTTCCTGCTCTTTTAGGATATTTAAACGCAAACGGTTTCCGGAAATAGATTCCTCTGTCTGCTTTTCTTCCTGCGCCATATTTTGTCTGTTCTCGATCAGTTCCTGCTTCTTTTGCTGTAACTGTCTTACCTTTGCTTCCCCTTCTTCGTAAAGCAACAACGAAGTTTTCTGTTTTAAGGCTTCTAACCGTTTTAACTGGTAGCTTCCATCTTCCTGTAACACATGCATCTTACTTTTTTGGAATGTATTTTCGGATTCTGCCTTTTGCAATTTTTCTTGAAGTATATCTTCTTCTGTCTGCTTTTTGTCATACTGCTGCTGCAATGCTGTCATGTCGCTCTGCAATTTCTGTTGTTCTGCATCTGCCAATGTTTTCCATACTTTCACAATGGACTGCAAAGCTGCTTCTATCTCACTGCCGGACTGACTGGTATGCTCAGAAGCAATTTTTGCCGCTTCGTATTCTTTTCTATATTCCAGATATTCCAAATAATCGTTGGTATTTTCTTTCAACAAAAGTTTGGACTGATGGTTCTCTAATTCTGCCTCAAAGGAAGCTAAAATTTCTTTGGTGCTTTCCACGCCCTCATCCAGCTGCTTTAATTCTTCCTGCTCAATCTGAACCATTGCGGTGTCAATTTTGGCTTCTTTTTCTTTTTTATCTTGTAACAACTGTTCTCTTGCTGCAAGCAATTCTTCTTTTTGGGTTTTCTGCTGTTCTATGGATTTATTGCAGGTATTGTAGGCGTGAATAAATTCTTTTTCAATACCGCCTTTTTTGTGATACATTCCTTTTAAGGACTGGAGTCTTGCAATAAAACTGTTTAAAATTTCTATCTGTCTGTCGTAATTGGCAATATCGTTTTTCTTCTTTGTAAGCTCTACTAACTTATTTTTGATATCCAGAAGAAGCTTGGCAAAGTCTGCCCCTTCTCCAGTGGTATTGTAGTAGGATTTCTGAAGAATTTCTTCGATTAACAAATCCTCTACTACTTTTCTTGTGGTCTTATAATTGGTTTCGAAATAGGTACGCACATGGCCTTCCGTCTTATTGATTCCACGAATAATTTCCCATTCACTTTCGTAAATACCATAGTTACTGATAAACTGCTGGTATTCACCTTTTCGCTCAAAGATTTTTATGATAAGGCTGTAATCCTTATGCTCTAAATCCTTTAAATAATTTTTCAGACCATAATATGTAATCCTCTCTTTGCCGTTGTTCAAAGGAAGATTTTTAATATCATTATCATTAAATTCCCGGTAAAAAATGACATAGTTAAAGTATTCAATGGCTGCATTTTCCCGCTGTTCAGATTCTTCTAAACTGCTTTCCTTTGCCTTTCTGGCACAGAATCCTGTGGTCATATATTTGTAGCCGTTTTTGATATCATCACTGTTTAATTTCCATTCAATCAGGGAATGAATTGTGTTGCTTCCGCTTCCGGTACGGAATAATTTTTCAATAGGCTGTTTTTCATCCAGCGTACAGTTGGGAATCATGTTTTGTAAAAGAAGAAGCATCAGCACACTTTTTCCACCACCGTTTGCCAAATCGTAAATGGTGTTTTTTCCGGAAAAACGCATTACAAAATCATCATAAAACTGCGTACCAAAATTGTATTTTACATTGTTTACACGGATTCGATTAATATGTGGCATCTTCTTTCTCCTTTCCCTGAATAATCTCGTACAATCTTCCCTTGGATTCTTCAAAATAATTTTCAATCAATGCTCTTGCCCTGTCTTTTAAATAATATCTTTCTTCGGACTGTGCCATTAATTTCTGTGAAATCAAGAAATTCAACACTAACTTAATATAACCTGCTTTGGAATTTTTTACCGCACGAATAGACTCCTCTGTGGCAGCAGGTAAATCGCTCCACATAAGAGCCAGTGTTTTAAAGCTGTTTTGTTCCGTTTCGTTATTGGTAAGGATTTCTAAATTATCAATAATGTGTTTCAGTGAGTAATCCACTGCCTCCATAATATCTTCGATTTTTACGTATTCGTTGAAATTGTAGCCGGAAGAATCGGTGTAAAAACAGGTAATAATCTGATAAATGATAAAGTAGCAAAGATACAGTTCTCTGTTTACTTTTAACCCCAATTCTTTTCTCAAATCTGCGTTACTGAAACCAAAAACCTGATTGTTATCACCGGCGGTTATATACAGACTGTAATTGTATTCGTACAATTTAACGTTCATTCTGCTTAACATGCGATTTACCAAATCGTATACCTGAGCGTTGATGCTGTATTCTTCGTACAGTGAAACGTTTGCACTGTTTTTCCCCACTTCTTCTCCGTTTAACAATCTGGTCAGTATATCAATCGCTTTATCTAAATTTCTTTCTTCCATTATTCTTTCACCTTTTCAAACTGAATATCTGATATCTCCAACATTTCCGTAATTTTTATGGTTTCTTCGCCCTTGCGGATTAACCGGAAGGAAATTGCATCATAGGCATTTTCTTTCTGTAGTATTTCATGAACAATTTCTTCAAAAAAGGTATCCGGTTTCTCTCTGATTTCCTTTACAGAATACATGTTCTTCTGACACATATGAACTAGAAAAGTATAATAGTCCGCATTTTTCAAAACCTTTTCTCCGAATTTTTCGATTAATTCTTCATTGAACTGTCCCAGAGAAAAGCTATGTTCCTGATACAGTTTTTCCAGAAGAACTCTTACAATCAAGTCAAAGTTATTGCTGATTCGTTCCTCTTCCAGTTCATCTTCATACACGTATGCCACTTCTTCCCCTGCAGACAGTTTTTCACTTTCTTCCTGGTCTTCGCCCTTCATGCTGATTAGATTTTCTGTCTGTGCCAGCGAAAACTGCTTCTTTATATTTAACTGGAATAAAGGCAGAATCAATGCTTCCATCGCATCCAAGTTGTCACTTTCCATCATTTTATTCATGGCATGAGTAAAATCAAAGGAATTTCGCAAAGTACTTAACTTGGACTTTTTCACAATTTCGTCTACCTGAAGCTGCAGGGAGGTACAAAGGGAAAGTAATTCACTATGTTTATACATCGCCTTTTTGATTTCCAATTCCAATGTATATATTTCATCCATCATGGCAAAAAAGCGGGCATTTTCTTTTCCCTTTTTATCCAGTTCTGCTTTTTCCAAAGCTTTCTCAATTAGCTCGCTGTTTTTCTTAAATAATCTCTGCTCCTCATCAAACCATTTTGTAATATCATTTACATAAGCTTCGTATACCTTTTTTCCTTCGAATATATCTGCACTAAATACCGCCAGCACTTCATTTCGCCGTAACTTTAATTTGGTTACTTCTCGGTTAATTCTTTTTACTACTTCAATACCGCCCTTAAAGTTCTGGGTATCAATCAGCTTACTCAACAACAGCTGTTCCACGCTGATACTGCTTTCTTCTTTAATTTCTTTGGTATCCAGATAGAACTCTATAGCATCTGAAGTTATTCTATAGAATAAAATGCTGTCTACTATCCTGCTCTCGATTAACTTCATGCGGATGGACTTTTTCTGATGGTCCTTAGGGTCGAAGTAATCAAAAGAAAAAGGCTTTCCCTCATTTAACAGCTTGTCAAACAAATAAGCACAAAGTTCTTTTTCTTCTTCCTCAGATACCATTAACAGAAAATCTCTCACCAGAATGGTATGCATAAAGTTTTCGTATTCTTCGTAAGTAACATCTTTATCTTTTAAATTATTTTCGTCGATAAAAAAACGCAGCACTGCCATGGTAATATACCCCATATCCAGACAGGCATATTTTCCTTCTTTCCACTGAAGCAGAGAGTTGTCTGCCAGCTTAAAGTATGGATAATATTTTTTTATGTTTTGAATTCTCTCTTTGTGTTCTTGTATGATGTCCTGCATCATAATATATTCTTCAGTCATATATTAACTCCTATAACAGACAGCAAAAGAAAAAGATGAGGAATGTTCCCCACCCTTTTCTTCTACGCTTCATTATTTGTATAATGGACACGTTTTCGTTCTCTTCGTATTGCAATCCTGTATACGTCCGGAAGAACAGCTTACCAACTCGCCTTTCAAGAAACAAAATCCATTCTTTTCTTCTACAAATGACTTTACTTCCTCCAAAGGACATGTACCTAGCTTCTTCGTCATGCAATCTAAAACGCGCCCGGGAATGCAGTCTACCAATTCCCCTTTTACACAACAAAATGACTGCTTCAGTTCTTCTTTTTTCTCCGATTGTAATGGACACTCTTTCAGTCTTTTCACATTACAGTCCTGAATACGTCCCGGAGAACATTCCACTAATTCACCTTTTAAAAAACAAAAACCCTGGCCCATAAGATCACCTTAACTTCTTTCGCTTTTTCGATTGACTAATTATAACACACTTTCTAATTTTAGAACAGTCTTTTTAAAGATTATTATCAAGAATATATTTCAAGTTTTCTTCTGCCTCATCATACCGGAATTCTTCCAGTTGTGTTAAGATGGAAGACAGATTTTCTTCCTGTTTTTCCTGATACAAAGCGTTGATAATCTCTGCTGCACGTTCTCCATCAAATTCCTGCAAAGCTTCTATTGCTTCTTTCAGCATATCTTCTCTGCTTTTCTCTTTACGTATGTTTTCATTTTTAATATACTTCTTTAAAATTTCCAATAACTTTTCCGGCTGAATTGGTTTTGATAAATAATCAGAAAAACCTTTGGATAAATACATTTCTTCCACACCGCGAATCGCATTTGCCGTAAGTGCAATTACCGGTACAGAAAAATCTTTTATTTCTTTTTTTATCAATTTTAAGGTTGCGATTCCATCCATTTCCGGCATCATGTGGTCTAAGAAAATCAACTGATAATTCTGACCTTTTATTTTTTTCAATGCCTCCCGGCCACTGTATGCCACATCCACCTGAATCTGATATGGTTTCATCAGTCCCGCTGCAACCTTCACATTCAGCTCGTTATCATCCACCACCAGCACTCTTACTTTTGGCGCCCGGAAGCTTTCTGACGTTTTACATTGCTGTTTGTTCGCCTTTTTCCGCTTAATGGCATGACCGTAAGTAATTTCCTGATTTATAATCTTTTGTGGGATTACGGCAGTAAATTTACTTCCTTTTCCATACTGACTGGAAACAGAAATATCTCCGTCCATCATACAACACAATTGTTTACATATGGACAATCCCAAACCGGTTCCTTCCACTTTATTGTTTATCTGCAAATCTACACGCTGGAAGCTTTCAAACATCTTGCTCATATCCTGCTGCCTTATTCCAATACCGGTATCTATTACATCCATAGTAAGCCACGCAGTATCTTCCTCTTTTTTCCATGAGATTTTTAATACAATGCTTCCTTCGTCTGTGAATTTTACAGCATTTCCCAATAAATTTATGAGAATTTGCCGTATTCTCACCTCATCACCGTATAAAGTATCCGGTATTGTTTCATCTACATCCACAATAAATTCTACCGGCTTTTCTTTCATACGAAAATGTATCATATTTTGCACATCATAGATTAAATCCGACAACTGGTAAGTATTTGGCACAATCTCCATTTTTCCTGACTCGATTTTTGAAAAATCTAAAATATCATTGATAATGGACAACAATGTGTTTCCTGCGCTCTGAATACTCATAATCTGATCCCGCACTGTGTCGCTTAAATTGTCTTCCTGCAGAATAATCTCACTCATACCCATAACGGCATTCATAGGAGTTCGAATCTCATGTGACATATTGGCAAGGAACTGGCTTTTTGCCTGATTTGCCTTAATGGCTTCCCGCTGTTTCTTTTCCTGATAGTTCATTTGTTTTACTGACTTATACCCCATAATCACCAGAAATGCAACCAGACCTACACTCATGTATTTTCCAATTACACCGCTTCTGTTTTGGATATAGTAAACAGACTCTGCCAAATATGCTATAACAATGGCTGTCAGTCCTATAAGCAATTCGGTCATTTCCTCTTTATAACCATTTCGCACATCCTGTAACATAGCTTTAAACCCTAACGTAATTGATATAATATAAATCAAGATGCTGATATGTTGAGCTTCCATCAAATCCACTACATTAAAAATCTGCAAAACCACTCTTATCACAAAGTAAATCATATACACAATAACAGTACCATAATATAACTTTACATGTCTGTTCTTTTGAATTTCATTGAAATACATAATAAGAGGAATTGGAATAACTATCAACAGTAAGTACGCCATAATATCGGCACTGACTGTATCTCGAAAATAAAATTGTCGGATTGGTGACTGGGTCAAAATCCAGCCGGAGGACATCACGGCATACCCTCCCAGATACCCGAATCCGGTTGCTTTTCGCATTCCAAACCGAAAACCTAATCCCAGCAGACCAAACAATATGCCTACCATTAATACAATAAACGCAATTATGGTATGAGCACCGCCCTCATACATAATTTTATTAAGTACTCCCATTTGGGAGCCTATTCCAATTTCATTTAAAAGACCCCGATAATCATCATAACTACTTGTATATGTAATTTTAATTTCTTTACCCCTGTCATCACTGGATACCGGAATGATTACATAAATACTGGCAGATGTTTTTCCAAACTTTCTCTCTGCAGAATCGCTGTATCTCTCTCTGATTTCACCGCCTATCCACACACAGAAATCCTGTCTGGAACCTCGCATCAGCAGATAATCTTTATCATTGATTCCCTCTGGCAATTTTCGGAAAATGACCACTTCTGATACTTTCGAGGCATCGTAATGTATCGGAAGATTAATTTCTCTCGTTCCTCCATCGGACTCAATTATTTTCCACGACTGATTCATCGTATGAAAATCCTGAGTCCAAAATGAATGCGTCCCCTCTGAACATATCTGAAAATACAGTAACCCACCTGTCATTACCAGTATAAGCACCCATAATAACCTGGTTAATACCTTTCTCCACTGCTCATACATATTTTTTCTCCATATTTTCTTTTGTTAACCCACAGGTTTATATCTTATTTTACCTTTTTCAATACCATTGCTGATACAGGAGCTACTACGACCTGCTTTTCTACCTTTTCTAACAGTTCGACTCCTGCCTTTTCTTTATTTACATATACGCCAAATGTTCCCTCTGGAAGCTCTAACGTAACTTCTTTTTCTCCTGCATTATAAGCGATAAACAATTCTTCTTCTGCTGTTTTCACTCTATAAGAAACTACGCCTGGAAGAATTGGAAGAAACTCAATGCTCTGTTCAACTTCCTCTTTTGTGCGTAAACGTAACGCTTTTGTTGCCTTTCTGAAAGCAATTAAGCCCTGATAATATGCAAAGATATCCATATTTTCTTTTTTGGTATCCCACTTAATGCTGTTTATCTTATCACTACTCTTAAAGCTATTTTCTTCATATCCATATTCCTTGTTTTCGTCCGGTTTACTTCTCAATATTTCTTCCCCGGCGTGAATAAAAGGAATACCCTGAGATGTGAACACAATGGCAATCGCCAGCTTGTTCATATCTTCCAACTGTTTCGGTGTTTTTTCAGAGTTAGATACCGCTAACTTATCCCATAACGTATAATTATCATGGCAGGATGTGTAATTTACACACTGTGCAGGCTCGGATGCCCATGGTTGTGGTATTTCCTGCTTATAGGTAACATCTTCTCTATACAAGTGACTGTGTCCTACCGCACCGGTAACACCAAACTGAATTAATTCTTCTAAATCCGGTTCACCACTGACAAAACCTCTTTCCAGTTCTTCAAATACGCTTCCCTTTATAGCATCTCTAAGATCATCACTGAATGCTGCAATTCCAGGCATTTTATATGTGTATTCTTTCAAAGCCCGTTCTTTTTTTGGCAATGGAGATTCTTCTGCTGTCCAGCCTTCTCCATAAATAATAATGTTTTCATCCACCTCATTTAAGGTTTTTCTGATTTCATTCATAGTAGTGATATCATGAATTGCCATCAAATCAAAACGGAATCCGTCAATATGATATTCTTCTGCCCAATATTTCAGAGAATCCACCATAAATTTGCGAACCATTAAATGATTGGAAGCTGTTTCATTTCCACAAGCAGAAGCATCGCTAAAGTTATCGCCGTCTTTACGGAAAAAGTAGTCTGGTACAATTTTCTGATAGCAGAATTCTTCCGCATCAAACACATGGTTGTAAACCACATCCATTACTACACAGATACCCTGTTTATGAAGTGCCTGTACCATTTCTTTAAACTCTTTGATTCGCACTTCTCCGTGGAACGGATCTGTAGAATAAGAGCCTTCCGGTACATTAAAATTTAACGGATCATAACCCCAGTTATACTGTGGCTCATCTAATTTTGTTTCATCTACAGAGCCGTAATCAAAGGATGGAAGTAGCTGCACATGAGTTACACCCAGTTCTTTGATATGGTCCACTCCTGTCTTTAAATTATCACCATTTACCGTATTTTCTTCTGTAAATGCTTTGTATTTTCCTTTATACTTCATTCCGGAAGATTCATCAATAGAAAAATCCCTGATATGAAGTTCATAAATTACTACATCCGTAGTATTGATTTTTTTCGGTCTTTTTTCTTCCAAAAAGCCTTCCGGATTTGTTGTGCTTAAATCTACTACCATACCCCTTACGCCGTTTGCACCCACTGCTTTGGCATATGGATCCACTGCTTCTTTTGCCTTTCCATCTACCTTTGCTGTATAAGTATAATACTTCTTATGCAAATCCCCGGAAACAGTAACCTTATAAGTCCCATTTTCTGCCGGTTCCATAGCTATAATTTCATATGCTTCTCCCTGCAATCCATCTTCGTACAAATTTAATGTTACGCTCTCTGCTGTTGGCGCATATACACGAAAAGATGTGCTTTCTTTGGAATAAATACTTCCTAAATCATTTCCCGTATAAGTATATTTTTTTTCAAAATCCTTTGTTAAATAAATTGTGTTCTCCTGCATATTAACTCCTTCTATTTTATATATTCCAGTAGCTCCTTCTGGGCTGTTTTATACATATTTTTTACGATAGGAACTACTTGTCCATTCATCAATTTAAAATCATATTTTTCAATTTCCTGAACGTATTTCAGGTTTACAATATAATCCTTATGGCATCGGAAAAACTGTCTTCCCTCAATCAGTGGAAATAATTCTTCCACGGAATCCAATGTACAAATACAATAGCTTTCCCCATGCACCTTAATGCCATTGTATATATGTTCAATAAAGTATATGTCTTCCGGATGTATCTCCAACTCCACATCATTTTCTATAACAGTAATGGAATCTCTGGAAAAATATTCGATAATACATTTACGGAAAACTTCCTTTACTTCGATTTCATCCACCGGCTTTACTAATATATTTGCCTCAGGAATTTCTTCACTCTTTTTCAGTTCTTCATTTCCTCCTACAAATACAATATCCGCATTGTTTCCGGTACTTTTCAATTTTCTTGCAAAATTAACTCCGTTCATATCTTCCGATAAATGGTCCAACACAAACAAATGATAATTGTTGCTTATACTTTTCTCTAATTCTTTGGTACTCTCATAAATATCAATCTGATAATCCATTTCTTCGATTTCGAGAAGTTCTTTCAAATAATCCTGAAAAATCCTTGCATAAACCTTTTCATCTTCCAAAATTGCTACTTTGTACATGTTTACATCATCCCTTTAAATTATACCTTTTATTTTTCTTTTTGATTCAATATGTCTTTTACCTCTTTATAGGCTTTGTTTGCGGCAAGCAACTTCTTATTCAGATTCCCCATCTGATAAGTTGCCTTCACCATGACCTGCTTGAAATTCTTTTTCATCCCCACCACTCCTGATTATATTATCTATATATAATCATTTTATGAATTGGGTTCCCCATTGATGAAAATTTTTCTTCATATTCGGTCATAATATTTCCTGCGTTCATAGAATCATCCTGATGAAGGTCAAAGGTATGCTGCTGTATTTTCCAGCCTGCTTCGTTTGTTTCTTCTAAGGAAAATTCAAATAAATCACGATTGTCTGTCTTAAATTCCAGTCTGCCATCTTCTCTTAATATTTTATCATATCTTGTCAAGAATTCTCTAGATGTAAGCCTTCTTTTTGCGTGGCGGTCTTTTGGCCATGGGTCTGAGAAATTCAAATAAATTTTATCAATCTCCCCCGGTGCAAAAATATCTTCTACAGTTCTTGCATCAATGCATAAAAAATACAAATTTGTCAGTTCAGTTTCTTCATGCTTTTGCAATGCTCGCAATAACACACTGGAATAGCGCTCCACACCAATATAATTAATATCCGGATTCTGTCTTGCCATTTCCATGATAAACTGTCCTTTACCCATACCAATTTCTATTTGGATAGGATGATCGTTCTTAAATACCTCATTCCATTTTCCCTTGTGTTCTTCCGGATTCTTGATAACAAACTCATTTGCTTCAATCACCTCTCCGGCACCTTTAATATTTCGAAGACGCATGTATTTACTCCTTTTTTCCTAGTAATTTCCAAATATAATCAGATTTCTGGTTTCTTCCTGTAAACTTCCTAAAGCATTCTGTACCGCACTGTCTTCCAGATTACCTTCAAAATCTACAAAGAAGCGATATTCCCAGTTTTTCTCTTTGATTGGTCTGGATTCAATGTTGCACAGATTGATACCGTTGTAAATAAAATGAGATAAAGTCTTATAAAGAGAACCGCTTTCATGTTGAATTTCAAAACAAACGCTTACCTTACCTGCATTCTTTAAAAATTTCTTCTGATTGCTTACAATAATAAATCTGGTGGAGTTTAATTCACTGTCGTTAATTCCCTCCTCCAATATGTTCAGCCCGTACAATTCTCCTGCATATCTTCCTGCAATGGCAGCCTGGGTTTTATCCTTTTCATCTGCTACCTTTTTGGCTGCAAAAGCGTTGTTTTCCATGCTGACCTGTTTCCAGTCCTGCTGTCTTAAATATCCCGCACTCTGCATTAAGGACTGTGGATGGGAATAAACTGTCTTAATGTCTTCTTTGGATGCTCCCGGCACAGTTAACAGACAATGCTTAATCTCAATAATCTGTTCTCCCACAATATAATTGTTAAACTCTACCAATAAATCATAGATTTCGCTGACTCCGCCTGCTGTGGAATTTTCAATGGGTAATACTGCATAATCTGCCTTGCCCTCTGCAATGGCTTCCATGGCATTGCGGAAGGTTTTTACGTGGAAATTCTTTACATCTGCACCAAAATATTCTTTCATGGCAGCATAGCTGTAGGAGCCTTCCATTCCCTGAAATACAACTGTGGCATTTTCTTTATCCAGTGTATCTACAGGCTGAAAAGATGGCTTTTCCAAAATGCCATGTTCTGCTAACAGCTTATACTGAAGTTTTCTGCTGACAGACATAATCTGTCCAAACAATTCGCCTGCACCGATGCGATTAATTTCGTTTCCTGTCAGTGCCTGAACTGCCTGAATTTTTTCTTCTTCTCTCTGACGGTCAAATACCTTTTTCCCTGTTTCGATTTTATATTCTGCTACATTTTTACAAATGTCCATTCGTTCTTCAAAAAGACGTACCATCTCTTTGTCAATACGGTCAATTTCTTTTCTTAATTCCTGTAAGTCTGCCATAAATATCTCCTTATTTGTACAATATCCTATATAATAATAAAATACAGCACTTCCCTATTATAATCAAGTAAAAAACATTTTTTCTGTGGCTTGCATTATAATTATAGAACCATTATAATAGAAAATATATGGCTATTTTATGGGGAGGAAATGGATTATGAAGAAAAACGAAAGTAAAAGAGGATTTATAGCAATTATCACAATTATTGTAGTTTTAGTTATGTGCACAGTTGTGATGCTTATGGAGTTATCAAAAAAGGTACAGATGAACGATCTCCCCATATCAGGAAATACCACAGGAAATTTAAATAATTCCGGACTATTTTGTGAAAGTAACGGAATACTATATTTTGCAAATGCTTATGATAATCATGCACTGTATACTTTCAACCCGGATAATGGAAAATGTAAAAAGCTTACAGATGGACCAATTAGAAGCATAAACGCAGACTCCCACTACATTTATTATGTGAGAGAAGCCTCTCAAACAGAAGGAACTTTTGGATTTTCCTCTTCTGCTTTTAAAGGTCTTTATCGCATGGATTTGAATGGAAAACACAAAACCTGCCTTTACAGTGGCAGCGTAGAAAATGTGCAGTTAATTAATAATAAGCTGTTTTTCCAGAACTATTCTAACGATTACGGTTTCCGTTTATATTCTATCGGTATCGATGGAAACAATGAAACAGAAGTACTTGCACAGGCTGTAAATCCAACCGGATATTTTGGCAACGCAATGTATTTCTCCAATACCAATGAAAATCATAACGTTATAAAAATGAATCCGGACAGTTATGAAACAGAACTTGTCTACGAAGGAAACTGTTACTTCCCAACCATTCAGGACAATTACCTGTATTTCATGGATGCGGAAAATAATTATTCCCTTGCAAAAGTGGATTTAACTACCAACGAAAAAATTACGTTAACAACAGAACGTCTTGATACATACAACTTATACGGAGATACCATTTTCTATCAGGTAAGCGATGCAGACAGCCCTTGTCTGAAACGAATGAAAACAGATGGAAGCAATATGGAACTAATTGAAAGTGGTGTCTTCAACAACATCAATATTACAGAAAATTATACTTATTTTACAGCATATGGTTCCGATGTTCCAATTTACCGCACTCCAACCACAGGAGTGGTAGATGTTACTGTATTTACAGAGGCATTGGATGCTGTACAGTAAGTTTTAGGAGAGTAAAATGAGATTTAAAAAATTAATTGGGATGATTACAGCTGTTACTATGTGCTTTTCTACAACATTAACAGCTTTTGCTACTGAAATCACTTATACCGAAGAAGCTTTGGTTCGTGCTACGATTCCTATTGAAAGTAATGATATTGAAAACTGGCCGGATGGCCCGGTGTGTTATGCTGAATCAGCTATTTTGATGGAAGCTTCCACTGGAACAATCCTTTACGAGAAGAACGCTCATCAGAAACAGTATCCGGCCAGTATTACAAAGCTTATGACCGGACTTTTAGCGGCTGAAAATTCTTCTCTGGATGAAACAGTAACTTTTTCCCACAATTCCGTTTTTGGTATTCCTGCAGGAAGCAGTATTGTGGGTGGAATTGATGAAGGTGACCAGTATTCCATGGAATTTTGTCTTTATGGTCTTATGCTTTTATCCGGAAACGAAACTGCCATTGCCATTGCAGAACATGTAGCAGGCAGTACGGATGCTTTTGCTGATATGATGAATCAGAAGGCTGCTACATTAGGATGCCAAAACACACATTTTGCAAATCCTCATGGACTCCATGATACCAATCATTATACTTCTGCCTATGATATGGCTTTGATTGGACAGGCGGTTTTGCAGAATCCAAACATAAGAAAATTTGCCTGTACTGCAACTTATAATTTTCCGCCTACATCCAAAGGTGAAATCCGTTATGATAACAGAAATCACCACAAATTAATGGAAGGCGGTGTCTATGAATATGATGGCTGTATCGGCGGTAAAACCGGTTATACCTCAGATGCCGGACAAACGCTAGTAACTTTTGCTGAACGGGATGGTATGACTTTAATCTGTGTAGTAATGAAAGAGGACAAACCTTGTCACTGGACAGATACTGCTACTTTGTTAGATTACGGTTTTCAGAATTTCCAGAAATTAAATATCTCGGAAAACGAAAAGAATTTTTCCATCGATAATGCCAATTTCTTCCAAACAGAAAGCAGTATTTTCGGAAACACAAAGCCTTTGATTGAAATAAACAAATCAGGAAGTATTATTCTTCCTAAAAACGCTTCCTTTGAAGAAGCCACACCAACCTTAAATTTTGATAAGGCAGATGAAACTTCCAATATTGTAGCAACCCTGGATTATTCTTTTAATAATCATTATGTAGGATATACCTCCATTGATTTAGTAAAAACCGATGGTGAAGCATTTCAGTTTTCTACCAATTCTTCTGCTATGGAAGATGGAGAATCCGTTGCCATTGATACGGAAAATGATACCGTAACCATTGAAAAAGAAAAGAAATCCAACAGCAAAGTGGTTCTTTTCCTGCTGATAGGAATTATCGTTCTTGGACTGTTGGTTATTGCCAGCGTAATCATTTTGAAAAAGTACAATTTTCTTTCAAATTTTAACAGCAATTACGTTGGAAAGAAATTAAAACCAGAAAAAAGACATTCCCGTTCAAGACGAAGAAAATATCCATCTAAATATAAGAATTTAAAATTTTAAGAGATTAAAAACGCCGCAGCTTTTCGCTACGGCGTTTGATTTTTTCTTTTCTCTCTTCTTTTTTTTCTAACTTCTTCCTGCTTTTGTTTCACCTCAGAAGCTTCTTCCTTCGATACCAGTTTCAATGTTTTTATCACGTAAAAAGTTCCCTCGCCAGCTTTTTTCATGCGAATTTTTCCTTTTAAAAATCCGTGATTTTCACAATATGCCTGACAAAAATACATTTTCCCATTTCCGGAAAACCATCGAATTTTCTTTCTGGCTGTTTTGCCGCAGAGATAACATCTGGTGCTGGCAACCTCCCGGTCTGCCATTGCCTCCTCTTTACTGGAAAATTCTCTGGAAATGTATTTAGAATACTTTTCAAATATGGCATATACTTCACTCTTTTTATTTTTTGGACGTTGAAATGTATCAATAGAATAATACCGTTCCATATCGGAATAACTCATCTTCTGCATTACCTGCATAGTGTACATGGCATCTTCCCCTGCCCTGTGAAAGGCAGCTGTTTTTAATATATGAAGGTAATCCACCGCATACTCTAAAGAGCGACGTGCTTTCACATTATCTTCGAAAATAAGTGAAAAGACCTTTTGAATATCATAAAATTTAAACGGCCCCTCTGCCAGTGGTTCTAACCCGTGAAATTTCATATTCCGCTGCAATTCTATTAAATCTGTAGAACCCCAGGTACAAAAGATGTATTCTTCGCCGCACCATTCTAAAAATTCTTTCATTACCTGAACAAAACTGTCACCATTTTTTAAATCCTTCATGGTAAGGTTAAGCATGTTCTGAGTATATGAGTGGAATTCTTTATATACTACTGGCTGAATCAGCCGTGTAAACTTTCCCACACACTGCTTCTTACCATCTAACTTCATTGCACCTATTTCTATAATTTCAAATGGAAGTTCTTTATTCTCCATTTCCTTTCCGTAAGGACATTGATTCCATTCTAAATCCAATACGATATAGTTCATACGACCACCTTATTTTCTCTTTCTTGTTAATAGCACTCCACACACAATAAGTAACACAATCACTCCCACGCCCACGAAAGGGACATAAGTTTCCAGCCATATCTGTTTCTCTGAAACGCTTCTTTCCTCTGGCTGTTCTATTACTTCTGTCTGTGTCACTTTTGGCGTCTGCTCTTGCTCTGATGATTCTTCCATGTTCTCACACCGTTCTCCATATACCAGATATCTATGAGTATTCTGAGTATATGGATGACATGTTAACAGTGTGATTTTATCTTTCCCTTCTTCGATAAGAATCTCATTAATTTCGTTCGGAAGCACAACTTTTGTTTCCGTCACCTGATAAGTTAAAATTTCAAAAGGGGTAGTAACTTCTATTTTATCACCTGGCTGCAAAATCTCTATTTCACGAAACATTGGCGTTCCCTGATATCCTCTATGGGCTGCCACCACCACATTGGTGTTTTCACCGCCTAAAGGCATGGAGGTTTCCCCCATAATCACGGCGCCTTTTTTCATATTTTCGGTATTTGCCCCCAAATAAAGAGGCAGTTTTACTTCCATTGCAGGAATATGAATAATTCCAATCACGTTTTTTTCAAAACCATATTCTGTCAAATCAAAAGAAGGATTTTCATAATCAAAAGGATCTTTTAAATTCTCCTGCCCTTCTCTATAGATTCTTTCATTATACTCTTGCATATCCTGATAAAGCTGTTCTAAATTCTGACTAAGTTTTTCATCTATGTCATCTTCATTGCCATTTTCATCTGCCTGAAGCGTTTCAGCTTCTTTTGCCAACAATACTTCTTTAAATTCTTCCATGGCTCTCTGCTGGCCTTCTGCGGCATACCATTCTGTTATCTTTGGATAAAGAAATACGCCCAATCCACAAAGAAATATCAACACCATGGCTGCCTGAAGCAATTTTTGTTTCATGGTATCCTCCTAAAATACGTTCCAGTAATAAAACAGCAGCTTCTTTTTTCTATCCAGGCCGGCCGCTGCCTGCTTTACAAGTCTTTCATACATGGCAGATGAAAATTCTGTATCTTTCTTTGTCACAGTTTTCTGTCCATAATGCACCTGTAATACCAGTGCCATATAACGCTGTAAATCTGTTTTCTCTATTTGCGGGTATCGTTTTACGGTTTCTTCCACAAATTCTCTGGTTGTAGTATCAATTTCTTCCGGAAATCCTGTAAACTGCAACACCTGATAGAAACTGCAGAACACCTCTCTAATCTGTTCTTCCTTAGAAAGTCCCGGAAGCATTCCTCTTCTTTTTTTCCGCAAATATCGGTATCTTGCCGTTAGTACCAATAAAACTATACCAAATACCAGCAAAATCATCAATACTTTTCCGAAAATGCCTGCACTTCCTTGTGAATTTTGATGAGATTTTTTATCTGCATCTTCTTTTTCCTGTTCTTCCTTTACCTGTTCCTGCTCTTTTAAATCCTCCTCAGACACTTCCATATCAACCACCGTTCCTACAAATCCAGGGGTGGTTTCTATCGGTGTCCATCCCATTTCCGGCACATAAATTTCCACCCATGCATGGGCATTGTCATTTTGTAAAACAGCAGTATACGTTCCATCCCCATTTCCAATAAACAAGCTGGAAGGGGCTACATATCCCACCACATATCTGGCTGGAATACCACACATTCGATACATCAAGGTGGCTGTAGATGCAAAAGCCGTGGAATCTCCCCGTTTCTTTTCCGTAAAGAAATAATTAACAAAATCCTCACCCTTTGGCAGCTTCCAGACCTCTGTGGTAAAAGTACAGTTACTCCATAAAGTATTTACAATAAACTTTTTAATATCTGCATATTTTTCCTGCTCCAGAACATCTAACTGTTCTTCTGTCATTTCCTCTGTAATTTTACTGTCCCATTCTTCCCTCTTCTCCTTACAAAGCTCTGCAAGGCCTTCTAAGCCACTTTCATCCACCTGGGTATCTGCAACACTTACATAGCTTTTATACACCTCCTCAAGGTCATTTAAACGGCTCTGAGAGGTATCCTCTGCTTTCCAGCGGGTAATTATGCTCTGATACTCTTTTACCGGAAACCAGGAATAGACATCTTCACCGGCTACCTGACCAGCCACAGCGCCATCTCCACTCTTCATTACATAGCGATCACTTAAAAAGGTCTGATATGGCACATATGTGTAGTCCACATTGGCATCCAGACGTTTTACCGTCATCTCGATAGGGCTGTTTAATCTGCTTCCATCGTCCTCGCCTAGCATCTTCTGAGCATATAACATGCGCAAAAACGGAAGATTCTGCATATAAATTAATGGATTTTCTTCTATTTCCCAGTTTTTTACTACATTTTCAAATTCTTCATTCTCTCGCTCTTTCCACTGACTTCCTGTATATTCTGTTCCAATAAAACCTTTTAAATATACGGTTTCCTGAGGCTTTCTGGAGCAGATAAGCTGCAATGCCTCTGTATTGTCATAAGAAAATCCGGACACTTCTCCTAATTTTCCCTGAGATACGCCGCCACCTACACCTTCCATGGAAAAACTTAATTTTCCACCGGAGATTTTTGGCAAAATTTCATATAACATCTGTAAGCCGCTTACCTTTACTGGAGATGCTGCCTGAGCCATTGTTTCGATTGGCAGAGTAAGTACCGGTCTTAATACATAAAAAGAGGCCGCCATCAATATCGTTCCTACAAAAGTCGTACACAAAGCAAGACGAAATTGGATTCTTCTGCTGACTACTCTGTTTTTGTTAAATTCTTCTTTATTTTCTACCCACCAAAACTTTTTCCGCATGGTTACTCCTGCAAAGGAGGTAATACTTAAAAATACCAGCATTACTATTACCAAGGAACTTTTGGAAGGCTTTCCCCCGCCAAGAACTGACAATACAAGTACAGGAAATGCCACAAATATAAAGTGGAAATTTTCCTGTCTTTCTATCATTCCATTTGCAAGAAAAATACCAATCCAGAAAAAGAGCATACACATAAAATACATACCGGTAGTTTCTGACTGAGGAAACAACTCAATACTCCCATTGTATGCTCCATTTACACAGTTTATAATATCATTCAAAACACTATAAAAGCTTTCAAGAATTGCATTCTTTGTAATAAAAATCAATAAAATATTTCCAACCACTACACCTGGAAATACATAGCAAAATGCCGGATTTGATTTATCTTTTTCGTAGTACCATGTAAGAATTAAGCTATACACTCCAAGAAATAAATACAATGAAAAAGAATTACAGGAAACAGAAAAAGCGGAAATCAACATTCCCGCCAAAGATGCCATTGCCAAAAACAGCACTGTTGCCCGTACTGTAAACACTGCTTTTTCATTGAGTTTTGATTGTTTTCTTTGTACTAACCGGCGGCGAACCACCTGTATTGCCTGTTCTTCTTTTAGATTTCCAGTTTCCATTCCATCAATTCCTCATCTAAATCCTTTTGGCTGAATTTCTTTTCACAAACACCATCTTTATATAAAACTCCATGTACATTAAGTAGAAAATAAGTATCTGCTTTCTGCATTCCTGACTGATGCTCATACATGCTGAGTACATCAACGTATTTCTGATTTCTTCTGCTGTCACACACCTGTTCCAGCATATAATAAACGTCCTGTTCTTCTTCAATTTTAATCTGGCTTAACTGTCCTTGGGATTCTTTGTACCATAAAATCATATGCTTTAAATTCTGCTCTGCCATGGACCAGGACAACGATGCCAGAATTTCCAAAAAGCAGTCAAACTGAGCCTGTGTCACCTGTTCTTTTTCTGCATAAAAATCTAAGAATATTAGAATCGTCTGCTCTATTGGCAGGCTGTATTCTTTTACCAGATATTCTTCTGCCTTAGCCGTTAATTTCCAGTGAATTCTCTGGATTGTATCGCCCTCTCGATATTCATGCACATCAAATACTTCCGCAGTGTCTTCACCGCTTCTTGCATGGGAAAATTCTTCCCCATCCTGCTTATCCTGTACCCAGGTTATAGCATTTAACGAGATTTTGTGAATTTTCGGAAGTACTATAATTTCTTTTGAAATCTCCTGTACCGGCGTTTTTCTTGAAAAAAGGCGCAGATAATCCTGCACCCTTATTTCTTCTAAAGTAATACGCATTTTCCCACAATATTTTGACTGCAGAGAAAGAAGCAGGGAAGCTTCTCCCTTTGCATCTGCCATTACTCTTTCTTCCAAATAGAATTTTTCTCCGGTAAATTCATTTTCACAGCTTAACTTTGCCCATATTACAGGCATTGGAAACACTGAAGTGTTCTTCAGAAGAACTTCCACAACAAATTCCTGATTTTTCTCAATATGTGCTGTGGGAATTTTAAGTTCTGCATTCACATGCTTTTTCAGCGTTTCTGTTAATAGCCAGAGTACCGGCAGTAACATAATTTCATATGCCAGCAAAAATATTGCAATTTCCGAAGCAGACAATACACAGCCCAGGAGGGTTGCCACTAAAACTATGGCATATATTATTTTATTTTTCATAAAATCCATCCTTTACTTATGCCTGTTGCGGTACCGGTTTTTTTACTTTTTTCAAAATATCTTCAATCACATCTTTGCTTGTAAGATGATTTAATTTTCCTTTAGAATTTAATCGTATTCTATGAACTGCCACATCCGGAAAAACTTCTTCCACATCATTTGGAAGAACAAATTCCCGTCCTTTAAGATAAGCTGCCGCTTTTGCCATTTTAGACAACGCCAGAGAGCCACGGGGACTGATACCAAGTTCAATCATATCATGGTGTCTGGTGGCATCTGCCAGTTCAATAATATATTCATATACGGTTTTATGAATAAAAATTTGTTCTACTTCCCTTTGCATTGCCAGTAGTTCTTCTTTGCGAATTACAGGCTGTAAACTGTGGATAGGATTTTTCTTATCTCTATCCATTAAAATCTGCAGCTCATCCTGTTTGTCCGGATAACCGATAAAAATACAAATCATAAAACGGTCTAACTGGGATTCCGGAAGCATCTGTGTTCCTACGGAACCAATCGGGTTTTCTGTAGCAATTACATGAAAAGGCTTTGCCACTTCTCTGGTAACGCCATCTACCGTAACAGTACCTTCTTCCATTACCTCCAACAACGCAGACTGAGTTTTTGGAGAGGTACGGTTAATTTCATCTCCCAAAAACAGATTACAGATAACTGCTCCCGGCTGATACTCAAATTTTCCCAGCTCTTTACGGTACATGGAAAAACCAATAATATCGCTAGGCAAAACATCCGGTGTAAACTGCACACGGTTTTGTTCTAAATCCATCGCCTTTGCAAAAGCAAGTGCCATGCTGGTTTTTCCCACTCCCGGAATATCTTCAATCAGAATATGTCCCTCTGCAAGTATGGCTTCCATTATCTTTTCAATACAATGGTTTTTTCCAATAATAACTTTTTCTACTTCTTCCATTACCCTGCGGGCTTTTTCTACATATTCCATGTATTACTCCTCTCTTGTCTGCTTTCTTCGTTTCATAATCACAAGGAATATGACTGTTTCCACAGCAAAAACTATCACAAACGCAATCAATATCCATGCCCACACATCTACAATTCGTTTTGTAAAAGAACCGGACTGCATCTGGCTCTGCGCTTTGTTTTCCTGTTCTTCCTTATATTCCGTTCTTATACCTCGAACCAGAAGACGATGTGTATTAATTGCATATGGAGTACAAGTTACCAGTGTACAGTAATCCATTCCTTCCTCAATATCCAAATCTCCTGCTTCGTTTGGTTCTACCACTTTAATCTGATCTACCTTGTAAGCAAGAACTTCGTCTAATACATGAAGATAAAATTCATCTCCCAGCTCCAGCTCATCCAAATCAGTAAATAATAATGCGCTAGGCAGCCCTCTGTGCCCCGTAAGGACACAATGTGTGCTTTCGCCTCCTAATGGATAGGAAGACTGTTCTAAGTGTCCTACGCCCCTTTTAAGCACTTCCTCATCGATTCCACTGTATATAGGCAAATTTACGTCTATTTTAGGTATTACAATATACCCAAGGGATACCCCGGCATCTACCATATCCAGATACTTTATAGATTTACTTTCTGTTTCTTCTTCTTCCACGGATATGATATCACTTAACTGCTCATTATACTGTCTTGCAGTTTCTTTTGCTACATCAATCTCTTCACCCTCCATCTGCCGCACTTCTTCTTCATAACCGCGAACCACCTCTGATGCGTGGCGGTTCGCTATCATATTGCTGACAAACGGATAGAGAAGAATTAATACTCCTGATATAAATAAAATACCACTAAACCAAATTCTTGGTGATTTTACTTTCTTAAGCATTTTTTCTCTTTCTTGCTCCAAAGAACACAATTACTGCTGCTGCCATTAATACAATACCTGCAAGAGTGAATACGAGAGTACCTGCTCCACCTGTTGTAGGAAGTACAAATCCTTTTTTATTCACAACGCTTACTGATGTTGTTGTAGCAGTTGTTGTTGCTGTTTTTTCTGAATTTGTATAATAAGTTGTTTTATCTGCACCACTTTCTGTTACCGTTGGTGTTCCGATTACATTTCCATCCTTATCATACTTTGTTTCTGTAGTTGTTGTTTTAAAAGTCTGGTCATAATAAAGCTGAATTTTTGCTGCAACAGGTTCTTTTAACAAGTTATATCCTGCTGCTGTAGATGTTTCCACGAAATAGTATGTTTCATTGGAAAATGCTTTATCGTTAACGCCTGACTGAGTTGTGTTGATGTTGATTTTTCCATTGGCATCTGTTGTATAAGTACCAACCTTTTTCACATCCACACTACTTCCATTTACTTTTAATGTAGTATCTTTTGTTTCTCCTGCCACTAAAGGTCTGTATAAATCAAAAGTAGCTTTGATGCTGTCACTTGGTGTAGCACCATGGAATGTTTTTACTAATTCTAATCCAAAAGTATAAACTACAACTTTATCTGTAATTGTCTTTGTTTCTTCATATGGCTTGCTGTCATCGTCCGGTGTGTTTGGATTCTGAGCATCATCGCCTGGTTTTGGATAAATCTTGTTAGTATATTCTAACCCAACGGTATTAGGGTTACCATTTCCTGCTGTAACAGAATCTGTATTTAATGTTGCTGTAAAGGTAACTTCTACACTGGAAACACTTTTATTATATAATTTTTCTACATCTCCACTTAAATCTAATGTCCACTGATTCTTTGATGCATTATATACAGGTTTTGTTGTAATTCCTGTGTCTGTTACTTTTGAAGTTCCCACATAATAAGACACTACAAAGCTTGTCTGGTCTGTGCTGTCCATAGTAAGACCTGCAGACATGGTATCTACTAATACGTAATGTTTTAAATCATTAATGTTTTCCGGTACAGTAGATTTTACTTTAAATGGAACTCTGTCGCCAACGCTGTAATCTGCAGCTTTCTGCCAGTCACTATCTTTGTCAGCGCTTCCGTTCTTTATAAGAACTTTCTTTTCTACTTCCGGCTTAAAGTTTGTAACAGAAACAGTTGCTGTTTTCTTACCATCCACGGTAACCACACCATCTGCTCCCACTGTGAATCCATAAGTTGCAACACCATCTAAAATATAATCGGTGCTTGGTGCACTTGTTTCAATAAAACGATATTCTCCTTCTGCTAACCCACTAATTTTCACAGATGTGCTGCTCATGGTAATTACACCATTTGTTCCAATATCTTCTCCGTCATCATTTTTTGTCTGGGTTGTCCATACGCCATTTACATTTTTCTGTAATACGAATTTTGCTCCGGTAACACCTACTGCATTACCCTCTCCTGTTTTTCCATATTTTCTTAAAGTTACTGTACTTGTTGCTGTTGTATTTTTAGGAAAAGCGTATACATCGTAAATCCAATCTGTTCCCTCTACGTTTGTCATAGGGAGAGATACTAAAAATGGGTCTACCATACTTGCTACTGTGTCAGGTGCATCTGTTTCAACTACAAGGTATAAGCCCTGTCCACCCAAATCAGCATTAGTGAATTTTGCAACACCGTCTTTTCCACCTACATTTGCTGTTGTCTTTGTTGCCACTGGTTCAATTTTGCTTAATACAGATGCTGAAAACTGAGTTGCAATATCAGCAGCTGACATGCCACCGTTAATGGTGGCACCAACGTCACTTCTAAGCGCTGCTACTGTGCTATATACTAATCCATTTTCATTCTGTGTAATATCAGCTACTTTATATACGGAAAAAGTTGCTCCATTCAACAATACTGCTTCTGCCGGAACCTTGCTTTCATCTCCGATAACTCCGGTTCCTTGTACACCTTCATCTCCATCATAGCGATATTTATAGATAGTAAGAGATACTTCTTTTTCTGTATTGATTGTTGGTTCTGCTGCAAAAGCAGTCAGTGTGGATAATGCCATAGTCATTGCAAGTATCCATGCAAAAACCTTTTTTAGTTTATTCATAACTTTTCCTCACTTTCTCAATTTTAGACATAATTAAAAAGATAATGTTTATATTTTTCTTTTTGTACAGATAGAATGATGCTACTGCCACACCAATGCACATATATCCTAAAAGGAAGATTAAGGTTCTTCCATAGCCTCCGGTAAACGGTAAGCTGAATTTCTGGCGGTTAGCAATGGTTACAGAAATTGTATCTGCTTCCACAGTACAGTTTTTGTCATCAATCATACTTTGTCCACTTCTATTAATTACAATCGTAATTGATTTTTTCAGCAGACTGTATCCATCTTTTGCTTTTGTTTCTGTCAATCGGTAAGTACCGTCTTTTAAGTCTGAGAATACTGCTGTACCATCAATTTCTGTTTTCGCAGTTACCTTTGTAAAGGTATCATCTACTGTTCCATCGTCTTTTAATTTTTCTAAGGTAAATTCTACATCAGAAAGTTTTATACTGTTATCTGATGCATCTACCTTAATTACTTTTACATGAGTACTCTGGTATGTATTTGTAATAGTTCCGGTAATTATCTTTGTCTGTTCATCAATTTCGTAAGAAACCATATAAGAACCAACAAATCCACCTTCTTCTATTACGTTTCCATCTGCATCCAGTTCCACTACTCTGTATTCCCACTCTACCGGTGTTGCTACAGTATAATCCACGTACTGATCTAAACCTTCTAAAGAATATTCCCATACATCATATCCCGGCTGCATGGTAATTTTATTCTCTCCGTTTATGGTCACCACACTATAGCTTCCTGTACTTCCCTTTGCTCTTCTCTGAATCTGAACATCAATGGAACTCGGAATATTTTCCTTCATATCATTTCCCTGTGAATCTTTCCAGAGTTTAATGAGCTTCATATTAACAACCGGTTTTTGTGTATTCTTAAATGTAAAATCATAAGATTTTGCAAATGCACTTATTGTACCTGTTACTATTTTTGTCTGTACATCTATACCAAAATCATAACCACTCTTTTCTGTTACACTGTCTAAAACAGAACCATCTTCTGGTAAAATTTCCTCAATTTCATAATCTGTATTGATTGGAATACCAGTAATAGTTTCACTCTGTCCGGCTTTCAAAGTAATTTCTTTTGTAATGGCATTTTCGCCTTCCAGACCAAGACCTGCCACATTAGTAAATTTAATCTTAAATTTATACTCACCAGTCAGATTATCTGTGCTGTAAGCATTTTCCTTGCGGATAGTCAACTCACCAGTCTTTACTGTATTGGTATAAACAATTTTAATTTTTGTTACGCCCATATTACTGTCCGGATTGGTGTAAGAACGGAATACCACTGTGTTGTCTGATGGTTTCTGTGTCTTTGTGTATCCGGTATTTGCATAATTCTTGCTTTCTGTATCTTTACCGTCTAAATACACTTCACTTCTTCCATCATCCACTGCCACTGATTTAACGTTAGTTAAATTTGTTGTAGCGCCAAGTTCTACTGTTGCACCGTCAGCCATACTGGTTACCGGTGAACCATTTTCATAAACCGTATAAGAAGAATCGAATACATCTGTATCTATATTTTCCTTTAAGGAAATATAACTTCCCACACGGAACTGGTCATTAAAGGTTGCCCATTCTCCGTTTTTCAGTACGAATATACCATCTGTTCCAAGACGGCTGTAATAGGTATCACTATCCGTTGAATTTAAAGTATATCTTGCTCCTTTTGGAATTTCTAAATTTCCGGATGTTGCTGAACCATAATCAGGAATTTCATACTGTTTTGTTGTAAATCCAATATTTCCTATTTCACCTGACTGAGCATAAAATAAAAATTCATCTAAATAGAAATTACCGTCATAATTGTAATCAAACTTAATATACTTTAACTTTGAATAATCAAAGTTTAATGAACCTGTTAATTTTGCCAAATCTACTGTAATGGTTGCCCATTCTTTGGAGCGCATAGCTGTAGTAATATATGTTTTACCATTCAAATAACCACCAATGGTATTTCCACTGGCATCTTCCAGCTCAATATACATATGATTCAAAGCCGGTTTATCGTTTTCATCATAGTAATACTGGAATCTTAAGTATTTTTTTACCTCTGATACGTCAATGGTTTCTCCACTAGCCGGAGAAATAATGCCAAATCTCTTATCTTTGTATGCTCCTGTAGCATCTGAATATAATGCTCTATAGTGCACTACCTGACTCTGACCATTATATTCTGCCACCTGTTCAAAGGTATTTCCCACAGAACCTTTATTTAATGTTGAACTGGCAAAAGTATCATTAAAAGTGATTGGTTTCTTTTCAGAACCATAATCCACTTCCTGTGAACCATAATGTGTTGCCAGGTTCTTAATTTCAAATGGGAAAATGGAAGTGTTATCGAAGATATTTGCAAATAAATTCTGATTTACTGCAGAATCATCTACTTCTTTCTGCACTTCAAAGGTATTTTCATCCGGAAAGTTAAAGCTTATGTACATGTTAGATTCCCAGATACCTCGTTCCATATAGAACATGGTTAATGTATGTTCTTCTGATTTTTCACCATTTAAAGTAAAGCTTCCTGTATAGTCGTTTCTGTAACCGCCTGTTAAATCGGTATTTTTCACTCTGCTGACATAGTATGTTAAATCCTTAAAGTTCAGATATCCGGATACAACACCATGTCCTCCACCGATATCCAATGCTAATTTTCCATCAACGAAAATCCATACGTCATCGTCACCAGCGAAGTTAAATTCGATTGGAACTTCTTCTCCATCTGTAGTGTGTACTGTTCCATCTTCTGTTAATCGGAATTTCATTTCCAATTTAGAAGCAAAGCCGTAATTTAATTTACCTGAATTTCCACTCTGCTCTATTCCATTAAGCGGAAAGAAATTTCCGGAAGCTGTAACACCTGATGTTGTTTTTCCTTTTACTACGTTACTTGTACAATTCAGATAATAACTGTCTGTTGTCGGATCCTGTGTCAGACGCAAGTTAGTAGATGCATCTTTACTGTCATATACCCAGTAAGCTACTTTACCGGATACATCCGGTGCACTCTGACTGCTTAATTCCTGTTTTGAAAATGGGAAATCCACATTCTTATAAACTTTTCCTAAAACTGTGTTTTTTGCATTATTTCCGCTCAAAAAGTCTTCACTTAAGAATGGAGCCTGTACTGTTCCTGATGCTGTTTTTATCATCAGATTTCCATTAGACAGTGTATCACTTATCAAACCTAATGTGGCATTTTCACCATCTTCCTTAATTTCTCCTCCATTACGGCCCCACATGGAGTTATTTTCATAGAAGAACTTTTTTGTGTCATCAGAGCCATAAAGATTCAAGTCAGCTGAAATCTCGCTGAATGGAGAACCTTTATAGTTCTGGAAGTTACCCCAATACAATGGAGATGAGGCTTTGTTTGCCTTATAATATTCGCTTAACGCCTGGTCAAACTGACGGAACGGCTGATAAATTCTGTGGTTATTAGCCTCATATCCGTAATTATCACGGTTCCATCCATTTAACTCATAATCTGTATAAAAATCATACAATGTTGTAGATACATATAATTTATTTACGTCTTTTACTTCTTTTTCCTTAGGAATATCTACTACTGTGTTTGAAGTAGAGCCTTCCTGTTCCGGATTACGTACTGTATATACTTCATTCCAGTATCCATCTCTCTGCCCACCATCATAAATTACATCATCACTGGTATCCGCATAGAAACATGGATTGCTAAGGTTTGTCGGAATAGTAAGCTGCTTTGTGCTTTCGCCATGTCCGCCATAATTTGTAATACTGCTCATATCAAAAGATGAAAAGGCAATATTCGTATAGCCTTCCGGCAATTCCACTTTATATACATCAGAATAGGTATTTGTTCCATTAGAGTATACCGGAACCAATTCCATATCCCCTTCTAAACCTTCTTTTCCTGTACCTGTTGCATAATAACGAATTGTACCGGATTTATTAGGAATACCATAATCCCCTGCTCCGTTGGTACCATCTGCTGTACTATAGGTCAGTTTAGACAATGTAGCATCAAAATACACTGTCAAAGCATTGCTGTATGTCTTATTTACTCCTGCAAACTTATCAACTATTGTTACCTGATTTTTTGTCAAATCGCTCCAGAAGAAATGATATTTTGTGCCTTCCTTGTTAATAAAAGTAAGCACTGTCTGCTGTGTCACCGCAGAATTTGCTGAAAATGTATAGCTAAATTCGCTGCCTGTTGACGGTAAAGCAATCGGAGTCTGGCTACCCGCCTGAATCTGACATCCTTCTGTTACCGGGAAGTACAATCTGTCAAAATACAATGTTTGTCCTGCTAAAGACTGACTTCCTGTTACTTTTTCACCCCAAAAACTATATTTTGTATTATTTATTTCACTTGCCCCATAATACAAGGTATTTCTTGCTGTAACATCATAGCCATTGGAACCTCCATTTGCAAAATTGTAGGTTTCTCCTAAAGAAGTATCTGCATCATAAAATTCCACTGTACTATAAGCTACCTGGTCATCTGCCGGAACAGTTACCTTATACAATCCTTCTACGCCTGTATCATCAGTCATATTTGTAGTAACTGTGCCATTATTTTCATTGCCAAACTTAGCAAGAACGCTGTCTAAATTTCCTGTCATATCAAAGAAGTACATCGTACTTCCTGCATAGGATTTTGTAGCAAGACTTCCCAGATAATCTACTGTCTTTTTACCTTCAGAGCTTGCTCCTCCATTTAATTTAAAACATGGATATGGATCTGTACTCACATCACCTGTAGTAAGTGACACATCCACTGTCTGAACTGCATAATTATTTGTTCCCCAACTGGACTGATTTATAAAAATCACTCCGGTACATTTGCTGGCATCTTCTTCACTAATGGTATATTCCCACAATGTACCTGTAGAATCTTCCACCAATGTATTTTCCTTGGATGATTTCGACATTGGCTGAATTGTGCCTGATGGACCAATCAGGTAAATGTACATATTACAACTCTGAGTCCATCCATTCCAGCCGCCATTGGATACCGTATCAAAGTATATGGTTTTGGCACTGCCGGAAGCTAAAATATCATTCTCATCGATTTCTCCCGTTCCATCTTCTGGAACATCTTTGGTAATTGTATTACCTGAAGAGTCTGTTTTTTCAGCGTATACATTACTGTACTCACTTACGAGGCCGCAAAGCATACTGGCAATTACTACTAATACCAGAATTCTTCTGCCGGCTTCCCACATTTTTTTTAAATTGATTTTTTCCATAAATGTCCTCGCTCTCCTTCTATTATTTTTTTATCTATGTAAATTAACTATAATGGAAATTATAGCAAAATTATCGTCTTAATTTTTACAAGATTATTCCATTCGTACTTCTATTATCGGTAACTTTCGAAATAAACTTATCATTTATTTTAAAAAAAGAAGCGAAAATGTAATATCTGCACTTTCGCTTCTTAACTAAACTGTTCCCTGCAGGAATCGAACCTGCAACTGACCCTTAGGAGGGGTCTGTTATATCCATTTAACTAAGAGAACTTATTCTTTTATAGAAACCTTCTCGAATAAATTAATTATTCGAAAAGGTTATTATTGTTGATAATTTATTCTTCCTTGTAGCCAGATAGTTCCTTTAAATCTTCTGCCTATTTTCGGTTCCCCAAGTAAATCTATTTTATTAATACATACATCAAACACTAATTCGTTAGTGTTTACTGTAAGCTTATATATTTCTTCCTGCGTGCTTCTATTTTTTACAAGAGATACATCTTCGATTTCACCCATAATAGAATATTTATCACATTCCACACCATATGGCATAAAATAATTGTCTACCAGACTTAAAATATCTTCTTTCAAAATTCTTCTGGAAATCATAGAATATGTATCCATGTCTTCTAAGGTAAGACTTTCAATCGCGTCTTCGTCACCTTTTCTCGCCGCCTCTATTAAATGATTTCTGTTTTTGGAAGCTTCTTTTGTTACCTTTATTTGATTTTCTGTTTTATCGATTGGAAACAATATCTTTCCTGATAAAGATAATGCTGACAATGTGGTGTCAACACCTACACTTTTTACCGGATGCAATCGTCTTTCGTTTTTATATTCACAGATATTCTGCAAATAGAAAATCAAAGATACTCCCACCTTCACATCTTCACATACACCGGCATAAGATTCTTTATCTGCATGCTGTTCCACAATAATGTCTTCTTTGGATGTAACACCCGTTCCATTAAATTGAGGATAACAATATTCTAATTCAAATTCATCCTCATCATTAATCAGACCACACAACATGAGTCCCATTCCATCTGCATATTCCTTATATATTTGTACCAAAATATCTTCACCGTCATCTTCTACTATCTCTGTTTTATCTGGTGATATTACAGTTTCCCTTATATAAGGTTTCAAATCTTTTTTTAGTTTTACATTACTAAATCCTACTGCTCTCAAATATTTATGCATATGCTCACATCACTTTTATTCTCTGATTCAATGTGTTACCGACAATTCAATATTATATAATACAACAGATTAAATGACAAGTGAAGAATTTGATTTTACCCTTATTTTACAAAATTTCCTCTATGAAAATCGTGTTTTCTTTCATCATATCTATTGTTTCCTGTGTTTCCATCATCCGTATCACCGGGCGCTCTTTCATATACTTATTTTGGCGAACTACCACCGCTTTTTTGCCGGTATTTAACATGATTTTTGTTCCATTTGGATAAAGGAAAATGAATTCCAAAAAGGTATCGCAAACCTTTTTATTAAATTTAGTTCCACTATTATAACGAATATACTCTATCGCCTCGTGAACCTTTCTTCTTCTGTTCCCTATCCCACAAATCATTCTGTCAAAAATATCACAGACTGCTACGATTTGCCTTACTATATCATTATTTCTGGTACGAAGCGGAAACCCACTTCCATCAATACATTCATGGTGTGAAAGTATAATGGATTTTGCTGTCTGGGAAAGCCATTCTTCATTTTCTACTGCTGAATAACCATACACCGGATGCTTTTTAAACTCTGACACTTCATAAGCACTCATATCTTCTAAATCTTTATTTACGATATCCACTTCAATATAGCGCATCCCAATATCATGCAGCAAACTTCCCACCGCAATTTCTTTTGCCTCTTCTTTGGATATTCCCAGTTTTAAAGCTGTAAGTACAGACAACACGCAGGTAGAAACCGAATGTTCATAAATATCAGCACTTCTCTCGTGAATTTCAATGACACAGTCAATTACTTCTTTTTGTTCAATTACTTCATCAAAAATATTCTGTGCCACACTCTGAAGTTCGCCAATATTGCTATTGTTATTATGCACATGACGTTCCAGCAGTTCTTTTACTTTATCACTGTATTCCTGACGAACCTGTTCTTCGATGGTTGCCTTTTCTGTTGCTGTATTTTCTTTTACTTCTCTTATATATACTTCTTCAATTCCAAGTTCCAGCAATTTATCAATATATTCTTTTTTCAGGATGGTATCCTCATATATCAGGACAGTTCCTACATCAAGCAAAATAGGCTTTGCAAGACGTTCGCCACCTTCCAGTTCTTCTACCCTTTTTCGCTTCATACGTTCCCCCGCCACATCTCTAATCTATTTTACATTAATTGCTTTATTCAAAGCTTTTTCTTCTTCTTCTGACAAATTAATTTCTGATTTTCCATCAGCGATTTCTTTTACATAAGTATAACTTCCTTCTCGGTTATGTACTGTATTTAACAGAAAACCATTGTTATTCTTATCTAACATAGCCAAAGAAAAGCTTAACTGACCGCCCATTTCATTAAATGCATCGTATTTTACCAAACCAAATTTCTGGTATGTTTTCAAAATATTTGCTTTTAATGCATCGATGTCTTTCCCCTGTAATTCCTGATTTGTTTTCAAATCATCTACCTGACGAAATCTGCTGATAATTGTATCTTCCAGTGTCTTTCCATCGCTTCCTTCCATAAAGGAATTGTATTTTTTCTTCATTTTGTTGATTTTCACTAAAGAAACAATGTTCATAATAAACAAAATCAGAACCACAGCTACACCTGCTGCTGCAACCACAACAATATATTCTCCAAGCAAACTCTTAATGTAATCTAAACTCATTTTGTATCTCCCTTATTGCTCTTTTATTTTTCTAAACAAATCCATAATTCTATCCAATTCGTCTACAGAATAGTATTCAATTTCTATTTTTCCTTTTGTATTACTTTTACGATTAATTACTACTTTTGTTCCCATAATAGACTTGATTTTTTCCTGTAAATCTTCATAAATAGCACCGTCTTCCAGTACTACCGGTTCTTTTTTAGGCTTGTCCAGATTTTTTACCAGTTTTTCTGTTTCTCTAACGCTTAATTTCTCGTCAAAGATTTTTGTGGCAATAGAATATTGCAATTCTTCATCTTCAATGGCAAGCAATGTTCTGGCATGACCACTACTAATCATGTCATCAATCAACATCTGTTGTACCTTTTCTGATAATTTTAAAAGTCGCATAGAGTTGGTTACCGCTGTACGGCTTTTTGATACTTTTTCTGCTACTTCATCCTGCTTTAAATTAAATTCTGTCAATAAACGTTTGTATGCCATTGCTTCTTCGATTGGATTTAAATCCTCTCTCTGAAGATTTTCAATCAAAGCTATTTCTGCAATTTCCTGTTCGTTATAGTCTTTCACTATAACAGGAATTTCCTTTAATCCAGCCATTTTTGCTGCACGCCATCTTCTTTCGCCCGCAACAATTTCATAATATCCATTTCTCTCTTTTACAATCAAAGGCTGAATAATTCCATACTGTTTGATAGAATCTGATAATTCAATCAAAGCATCTTCATTGAAGTCTTTACGAGGTTGTTCTCTGTTCGGTTCTACTTTATTGATTTTTACAAATAATTCGTCTTTTACAACCTCTTTTACTACTTCCTTTACCACTTCTTTCACTTTTACATTTTCAGTTTTGGTGGAAGCAGTACCTTTTTTTCCATTTGGCGGAATTACAGAATCCAGCCCCTTTCCCATAGTTTCCAATCCTTTTCCCAATCCGGCTTTCTTTACTGCCATTATTTATTCTCCTTTTAATCTTCTATTTCTTCGCCTCTATGAATCACTTCTTCTGCCAATAATTGATAGCTCTCCGCTCCTGCTGATTTCGGATCATACTTATTAATAGGAAGACCATGGCTTGGAGCTTCTGCCAATCTGACATTTCGAGGAATAATTGTCTTATATATTGTCTGATTCAGGTTGCTTTTCACGTTTTCCACTACCTGAAGGGATAGGTTGGTTCTTGCATCATACATAGTAAATACAACGCCTTCCATTTCCAATGCAGGATTTAATCGTTGTTTTACCAAGTCTACTGTATGTAACAGCTGACTTAATCCTTCCAATGCATAATACTCACATTGAATCGGAACCAATACGGTATCTGCCGTAGTCATCGCATTTACCGTAAGCATATTTAAGGATGGCGGACAATCGATAATGATAAAATCGTATTCATCTCTTATCTTTTTCACTGCATTCTTTAATATGTATTCTTTTTCATCCACACCAATCAATTCAATTTCTGCTGCTGCAAGTTCTACGTTAGAAGGCAAAATAGACAGATTGTCCAATACATCTTTTATAATACAATCTTCTATAGTATACTCACCCAGCATTAGTTCATAGATTGTCTTTTCCAGTTCGTTTTTATCCAAACCAAAACCACTTGTGGTATTTCCCTGAGGATCCACATCCATCACAAGTACTTTCTGCCCCAACTCAGCAAGAGCAGCTGATAAATTAATGGCTGTGGTAGTCTTACCAACACCGCCTTTTTGGTTTGCAACTGCAATAATTCGTCCCATTTTTATCGCCTTTCTCTAAGTAACAATGCACATCTATTTTATTATACAATATATGTTTTTGATTCGCAATTAAAATGTAGTTAAATATCGTTGTTATTTGGGGATTAATTGCCTGTTTACTCATAAAAAAATGTATTTTTCTATTTCATTTGAAAACATTGGCTCATGATTGCCGATGTGGGTAGATATAATTCCTTTTACAGACTATATTCGGAGGAAACAAAAACATTTCAAGAATATAGTGAGCCAAGATGTTTCACGTGAAACATTTTGGTGGTTTTTTTGTATGCAGAGGAACAAATTCAAAACATGGATGTCATTAGCATTTCTTTCAAACTAATATGCTGAGTCGAAAACAACAAATATAACTGTGAGTTTGTGTACAATATAGAATTGTTTCTATATTCGGAAGCAGGTTGTAATATTCTTGCATTCCAACTACAAATGTTTCACGTGAAACATTTTGGTTGTTTTGGCATACGTTTGATAGTTTGATTATGATGTTTTTGATTGTAGCTTTTTGGAATAGTATTTAGATTTAGAATATTTCATCTGTTCTTAAATTATAATTTGATGTGGATATTTAATAGTAATTTTAACAAGTTTCATTTTAGGATATATAGATATTGTTTGATGTGTCTACTATATTTGTTTCTACATGTTCTTTCTAGTTTTTCTATCATTTTAAATGTATAACTTTTATTTTCGAATTTTAGGGAGATGAATAATAAAGATTGTTATAGGACTATCTTAGAATACTGTTTATCTTTGCTCATTTCATATTCCCCATAAGTCAAGATTGATATAGGATCATCTTGGAACACTATCCTGTTCTAGTGAAATGTTTCACGTGAAACATTTTTGTATGAATCATTATGTCTTTTAAATAGCTGAGGTATAACGTTCTCTTACAGATATGTTTTTACGGTTTTGAACTTTGCACTTATTTAATTCTAAAACTTATATATCTACTTGTTTTGACCTTTTTATCTATACTCTATTTTCCATAAAAAAACTCATATACTTGTCTACCCTTGGACCACTGTTTCCTCATTAAGCATTAACCTTCTAAGTCACTTAACAGTTTTCTTTCATTTATCCAATAATAAACAAGTATATGAGATTCTATTTTATTTCTACAACATTATTTCGAATTGCGAAGACTGCAGCCTGGGTTCTATCTGCTGCATCTATCTTTTTAAACAAATTGAATACATGATTTTTCACGGTACGTTCACTGATATCCAATCTATCTCCAATTTCTTTGTTAAATAATCCTTCTGCTATCAATTTCAATATTTGCAGTTCTCTTTTTGTAAGAGAATGTAGTTTATCTAAATCACTTTCTTTTTCTACAAGTTTCTGATTTAGTAATGGTGTTAATTCTGGCTGAATATATTTTTCTCCATTGTATATGCTAAAAATTGCTTTTTTCAGTTCTGCTGAACCGGTATCTTTTAACAAATATCCGTCGATTCCAATATCTATTGCTTTAATCAAATATTCTATTTCGTTATGAACAGTAAGCATCAAAACTTTTGTGTCTGTCTGGCCTTTGTTTATTTTTTCCAAAACCTGCAAACCATTCATCTTTGGCATGTTAATATCAAGCAACAATATATCTGCTTTCATCTTCTTTAACAGGTTAAGACATTCAATACCATCTGCTGCCTCACCTATCACTTGAATTTCTCCACTAATTTCTAATAATTGTTTTATTCCTTCGCGAATCATTGAGTGGTCATCTGCAAGTATAACTTTAACAGGCATATTACGGTTCCTCCTCTAAAAATGGTACTTTCACAAGTATACTCGTCCCCTTCCCAATTTCAGAATCAATTTTAATACTACCAGAGAGTAAGTAAACTCGTTCTTTCATCATTGACAATCCAAAACCAGAATTATCTTCTCTCTTTATATTCTTTAATTGGCTTACATCAAATCCCACACCATCATCATTAATTGCTATAGACAAAAAAGAATCTTCTTTTTTCATAATAACCTGAATATTTTCTGCTTCTGCATGTTTTAAAGCATTATTACAGGATTCCTGTATAATTCGAAATACCGTCAACTTCAAAATAGTTTTCAAATTATTTTGTTTCAGAATATTATCTTTGTCTATAAACACTATCTTCTTATTATATTCATTCTTTATTTTTTCCATGAACTGATTAATTGTAACATCCATTCCAATATCGTCAAATGACATAGGACGCAAATCATAAATCGTAGAACGAATATCAGATATGATTGTTTTCAAATAATTCATGGTAGACTGTAACTCAAGTTTGCATCTGATAACATCTATATCTATCAGATTACTACACAGTTCCAGTTTATTAATCAATGCAATTAGATTTTGTGTAGATGAATCGTGAAGCTCTCGCGCTATTCTCTGGCGTTCTATTTCCTGAATTTCCAACATCATTATCTTATCATTGTCGGTTTCAAACTTATCTTCTTTTTCTTCCACCAACTGAATGGATTTTAACCAGCTTAGAATATTTCTAAAATCAGCCTCTTTCTTCATCATCTCTTCCAGATTTTCTTTTCCGGTGCTGATTTCTTCTTCTAACTGCTGCTTTTCCTTGATGTAATTCTGCTTTTTTTCTGCATCCAGAGAAAAATTAACCCGGGGAGTAAATATCTCCTGCTCACTTACTTCCTCTTTAAAATATGCAATATGTTTTTTCACTTCTTCCAAATGTTTTTCTTTGGATTCTAGCGCAAATTCTTCCTTGATTCTATCATCCGCAATTTCTTTATAATACGCAAATATTTTTTCTTCTATCTGCTTTTTCTTCTGACCGGATGTTATAATTTTATCTTCCAACTGCACGTACTCCTATCGTTTCCGATTTAACCCCAATAAATTTATTATAAATTAAACCAAAATCAAATACAACTGTTTTCGGTCTATTTTCGTTGGAATTTATTCAACCTTGACGAATAGAATTTTTACGTATTTCCATCATAAACATTCGCCTATGTGTTTCTTGACACAAAAACAAAACTTATAATATAATTATTTTACTTTAAGGGACACTGAGGGAGAGAAATTTTATGACAGAAATATTATATAGTATTTTAAT
>CAYVCL010000022.1:0-11129 GCA_964450185.1 uncultured Lachnospiraceae bacterium
TTAAGATGAGGAAAACCTCATTTTAACTTGTACTAAATCTTGACATAGGACCAATTAATGGATTTTGGGAAGAAACATTTGAATGATTCGTTTGTTTTGGATGGAGATCAAAGTGTTAGCGTGCGAGATAAGATACTTAGGGAAATAGTATCCAATATTTTGGCACATAGAGATTATTCCAATGCATACACGGCGCAATTTGTTATTGAAAAAGATAAAATATATACTAAGAATAGTAATCTTCCACATGGGCATGGAGAGCTGCAATTAAATAAATTTGAACCATTTCCTAAGAATCCATTTATTTCTAAAATATTTAGAGAAATAGGATTTGCAGATGAATTAGGTTCGGGTATGCGTAATACAAACAAGTATACGAAGCTTTATTCTGGAGGAACTCCTGTCTTTGTAGAAGATAATGTTTTTGAAATTATAATACCTATGGAGAATGTTGCAGATATGCAAGTTGGACCGGAAGGAACACAAGACTTTGAAACCAGCAAAGAAACCAGCAAAGAAACCAGCAAAGAAACCGGCAAAGAAACCGGCAAAGAAACCAGCAAAGAAACCGTAGATAGAATTATGGATATAATAAAATTTAGACCTGAAATATCTATAAAAGAGATTGCAGATGAATTAGAAATGTCTATTAGTGGTGTGCGATATCATATAGACAATTTGAAAAAAGAGGGAATAATAGAACATATTGGTTCAACGAAAAAAGGAAAATGGATTATTTACCCTTTTAAATAGTAAGGTTGACGAGAAATATAAAATTTGAAAAAATGGACTCTATTCTTATGTGGAAATAAAGTCCATTAAGGATACTATGTATATGGATTCTCTCTTAATCTAACCACATCCGCAGCTGACCGTCTACGTTCGTCTTCCAGAGCGGCATAATGTTTTTTCGTTGTATTAACATCTTTGTGCCCCAAAACATCGGCTACCAGGTAAATATCACCTGTTTCTCTATAAAGGGCTGTTCCGTAGGTACTGCGCAGTTTATGAGGGGTAATGTTTTTAACTTGTGTAACTGTTTTAGAGTATTTTTTAACAAGATTTTCTACGCTGCGGACATTAATACGCTTTTTTTGTAAGGAAAGAAATAGGGCGTTTTGGTGTCCTTCAGCAGCAACAATGGTTTCACGTTCTTCTAAATAATTGAGCAGAGCAATTTCTACTTCCGCACCAAAATAAATGATGACTTCGTTTCCACCTTTACGGCGAATTTTAATACCATCATTTTTGAAATCCACATCATCAATATCAAGCCCCACACATTCGGATACACGGATACCTGTGCCAAGGAGTAGGGTAAGCAGTGCTAAATCACGCGTTTTTGTTTTATTATGATAGTTTTGCTGGGATTTTGTAAGTTTATCTCCCTGTTCTACCTGATCCAGTAATTGAGCAACTTCATCCATATCCAGACGAATAATGTTTTTTTCGTGCACTTTTGGCATATCAACTAAAGCAGCAGGGTTACGTTCCAATAATTCTTTTTTATAAAAATAGTTATAAAATGTTTTGAGAGAGGCAAGTTTTCTCGCTTTTCCACGCTCATCGTTTGTATGTTCCACACCGTTTTTTACATAATATTTTAAATAATCCAGATATTCTTCGATATCTACAGGCTTAATCATATCAAGGAAAGAAAGCGGAATTTCCGTAATTTCCATTTTGGAACATAAAGAATTGTTTTCGTGTAAAAAATCGAAGAATATACCTAAATCATAGGCATATGCTATTCTGGTACGGGAAGAAGTGGTAGGTTCGATTCCCCGGAAAAAATCTCCGCAAAAAGAAGGGAGTTCCTTGATTTTCTCCCTTAATTTTACAGCATTATTAATATTTGTCTGTTCGTGGTAGGTTCGTTCCTTCATAAATTACCTCATTATTTTTTTGCTTTTATAGTTTCTACTTTGGGAGGCCAGCCTTTAATGTTTCCGTTTAAGATAGCACGAAACATTCTATCTTTGGCTCCCGGGTGTTCACGGTTTAGCTGTGCAACTAGATCTTTTGCATACTGTCTTTTGGTTAAGCCGTCTACAGTGCATGGATTTTTAACGATTGGAAGCTGATATTTATTCTGGAAACCTATAACATCTACTTCCTTTACATACATTAACGGACGTATTACTGTCAGTTCCATTCTATCTAAAAATGTTTTTGGTGAAAAAGAGTAGAAGCGTCCTTCAAAAATCATAGATAATATCATGGTTTCTACAATGTCATCAGTATGATGGGCATAAGCAACTTTATTGCAGCCTAATGCTTTGGCATTTTCGTTTAAGGCGCCTTTTCTCATTTTGGCACACAGAGAACAAGGACTGGCTTCCTTTCTATCTTCAAAAATGATTTTTCCAATATCTGTTTTTACAATGGTATATGGAATTTCTAATTGTTTACATAAATCAATGATAGGAGATAAATCAAATCCATCGTAACCCAAATCTACTGTGATTGCATGAATCTCGAATTTTTTCGGATAAAAACGTTTCAGACCATGCAAAGCGTAGAGAAGTGTCAGGCTGTCTTTTCCACCGGAGATTCCCACAGCAATTTTATCGCCGTCTTCAATCATTGCATAATCATCAATAGCGCGTCTGGTATAACTCATTAATTGTTGTAATTTCATGTATTTGTCCTCTCCAATAAAGTAATCCACCCTGCAAGGTGGATGAATTCTTACCATAAATTATACTATTTGCAAATGGCGAAATCAATAGACTTTACAGTTAAAATGTGCAATAATAAGGAAAAAGATGTTCATACTAAAAGAGGTGCGGAGGTATTATATGAGTGATGAAAAAATGAAAAAGAACAAAAAGAGTACAAAGTTTGTAAACCTGCCACAGGCATTTACCATTATGCTGGTTATTGGAACGGGTTTATTGACATTTTTTGCATTATATCGATTTGATGCAATTACAGAAATTGTGGGAAAAATTGTAAATATTCTTGCACCAATTTTGTATGGGCTTGCTATTGCATATATATTGAATCCTATTATGGTATTTTGGGAGAAGAAGTTATATAGTCTATTGAGTAGGAAAATGACTAGTAAAGAAAAGGCTCGCAAGGCCTCCAGAAGTTTGGGCATTTTGATTTCACTAGTACTTGCTATTGCAGTAGTATTTGTGCTGTTTTATCTGGTAATTCCGGAGTTAATTGCGACTATTTATGGTTTGGTTATTTCCATTCCGGGACAGTTGGAAGAATTTGAACGTTTTGTGACAGGGCTTATGGATTCTAACAGCGAGTTTTCAGCATTAGCACAAACGATTCTTGCATCTTTAACAGATTGGTTTGAAGGCTGGATAAAAAATGATTTGTTTACTCAGGTTACAGGAATTACTACCGGTATATTTAATTTTGTAAATGTATTGATTGATATTATCCTTGGTTTCATTATATCTGTGTATGTGCTTGCAGGAAAAGACGGGTTCATTTCAAAGAGCAAAATGATAATTTATGCATGTTTTTCAAGAGAAAAAGCAAATGTAATATTGGATGTTGCTAGAAAAAGTAACCGCATTTTTAGTGGATTTATTTCAGGGAAATTGATTGATTCTCTGATTATAGGTATTCTTTGCTTTATAGGTATGTCTATATTACAAATGCCATATGTAATTTTAGTTAGTGTAATTGTTGGAATTACCAATGTAATTCCATTCTTTGGACCGTATATTGGTGCAATTCCAAGTGCGTTTCTTATTTTGCTGGCGAATCCTATTCAAGGCTTGTATTTTATTATTTTTATTTTGGTATTACAGCAGATAGACGGAAACATTATTGGACCGAAGATTTTAGGAGAATTTACTGGTTTAACTGCGTTTTGGGTAGTATTTGCCATCCTTTTAGGTGGCGGTTTGTTTGGCTTTGCGGGTATGCTGCTTGGGGTACCGGTGTTTGCTGTAATTTACTATATTGTAGGTCAGATTATCGAACATGTATTGAAACAAAAGAATCTGCCTACTTCAGAAGAAATTTATACGGATTTACACCATATAGAGTCAGATTTGACGTTTTTATCCAATGGTGATGCGGAAGAAGTAGAAAATATAGAAGAATCAAAGGATGAAGTGAAGACGGGAAAGTAAGATGGATAAGAAGAAAATATTTGAAATTTTAAATATTGAAGAAACAAGGGACGAGAAAATCATACGTGACGGATATCGAAAGGTATTAAAAATCACAAATCCGGAAGAGAAGCCAGAGGAGTTTAAAATGCTTCGAATGGCGTATGAGGAAGCGTTGGCGCTGATAAAAGAAGACCAGACAGAAGAACAGGCAATGGAAGAAGAAAGTGATATTGGCTGTTGGATTGCCGAGGTAGACAGCGTATACAAGGATTTGAGAAAAAGGGCAAATCTAAATTGTTGGAAAGAATTGTTTTCTCGGGAAGTATGTCAGGGATTGGATACGTTTTTAGAGGTACGTGAAGCTTTGTTGGGCTTTTTGATGAGTCATTGCTATTTGCCACATGAAATCTGGCAGTATATAGACAGGATATTTAATGTTAAAGCAGATAAAGTAAGATTACTGGAAACGTTTCCAGAACAATTTATTAATTATGTTGTATATTATATAGAAAATGGTACCGTTCTTCCCTATGAATTGTTTCAATATACAATATCCGATGGTGAAGAGTGCAATCCGGATGGTTATATCCAAACCTATCTGGAGCTTTCAACGAGGATTGATAGTAAAAACGAGGAAGAGATAGCTGAGATTCAGCAGTTGTTGGAGCAAATAACCGGTTATGGAGTATATCATCCATATGAAGATGTGGAACGAATAAAAATGCTGTTGTGGGAAGGGGAGAATGAGAACGCAATGGCAAAGGCAACAGAGTTGCTTGAAAATTATTCGGAATATTTTTATATGAAACATATATATGCGGAAGCCAAATTTACATTGGGAGATATAGAAACTGCGGCAAAGATTTGGAAACAAATTTGCGAAGAAGATGCAAACAATCTGCCAGCCGGTGTTGGACTGATAAAATATTATGAAAAAAAATCGGAATATTATTGTGGGAAAAAATTGGCAGAGCAATTAATTATATCCCATGGTATTTATCCGGAGTTGTTGACTTATCTGGGACATTTTAAGGAAAAGCTTGCAGTACAGTATCAAGAAGCTTTGGCTAAGGAAGAAGAACTTTATGAAATGTCTAAAGGTGAGATGCTTTATGAATTTGGATGGTGTCTTTTGCAGAATCAGGATGCTGGCACGGTATTGCAGATTCTGGACCAATATTCAGTGCAGGAGATGTCAAAATATGAGTGGAATTATTTGTATGGATATTTATTTTTGGCTACTGAACAGTATGAGAAAGCAAATGAGTGTTTTCAAGGTTTATTAGAGTTTACAGAGGCTAGTAGCGAAAGGGGTTTACATTCTTATGACATAGCACTCAGTCGATTGGCTATGGTATCCGTATTTCGACAGGAAAAGCAATATGAAAGAGTAGTAGAGCTTTGTGACGAGATTTTAGAAATGAATGCTTTGTGCTTACCTGCGTATCAGATGCAACAGGAGGCCTGCTTTTATTTGGGAAGATTTCAACAGGTACTTTATGATTATCATATATTTCAGAAAATGGCACCAAAGTTTCGTAAATCTTATATCTGGACAGCGCAGGCATTTATGGAGGTTGCTCAATACGAGGATGCTCAAGAGATATTGGAAAAGGCAGAAGAACATCAGGTACAATTTACTCCGAAAATGAAGCTTTTAAAGGCAGAGGCAATTCGCTATGGTGGGGAGAATCCGGAAGAATATGGGGCTGACGTTTATTGCATTTTGAAAGGATTATGGCAGGAGGCAAAGCAGTTTCAAAATAAACAGAAAAGTGGGTTATGGGACATTGAGGATAATTCTGAAATTATCTATGAAATGGCAATGATTCAGCAGGAAACTCAAAATTACACCAAAGCATATGAACTGTTTCAACAGGCGATTCGACAGAATCCGAAAAGACAACAATACCATATGGGCTTAGGTGAATGGTGCTATCTAAATGGCAGATTGGAAGAGGCATTGCAAGAGTTTGCTTTGGCAAAAGAAGAATATGAAAATACCTCGGACTATCAGTATTTTGTGGGAAGCTGTGAAGAACGTATGGGAAATATCGACGAAGCTATTGTGCATTATGAATTAGGACTTGCATTGGCTCCTACGTTTGGATATGCGGCAGAGAGAACTTCCAAGTATTATGTAGATGATTATATGTATTATGGCAAGAAAGAAGACCTGGAAAAAGCATTAGGTTATATAGAAGAGCAGATTGCGATAAGAGGTGAAGAGTTTCAACTTTTGATGTGTCGAGGATTTGCATATATGGTAGCGTTTCGTCTGGAAGAAGCCCGAGAAGACTTGCGAAAGGCTGTTAATATGCAGCCGGAAAAGGGAGAGGCATGGCTGCAATTTGGAAGATGCAACATGCATTTGGATGAATATACGAAAGCATTAGGATGCTTCGCCACAGCACTAGAATGTTTTAGTGATGAGGATGATATAAAACGTTGTGAAGAATTCCGTGCATTATGTTATGATTTATTGGGTGACTATGAAAAAGCAATTCAATGTCTGGAAAGTGTAAAGGGACTGTTGAGTATCAGACAGCAAAGATATCTGGGCGATTTGTATGCAAAGGCTTCTATGAATTATATGGCAAGAAAACAATATAAACTTTTAGAGCCGATGAAGAGATATCGAAATTACATAATTCATAAAATTTTTCGTCATAAAAAGTGCAAAAACGTATTTATTCCTTGGGTAAAAACCAGACTGACAAGTGCTTTTGGTTTGCTAAGGAACAGAGAAAAGCAAGAATATTATTATTCTGAACGAGGATTGACTTCTTATGTGCTAGGAAATTATCGGGATGCCATATCTTGTTTTGTATTATTTTTAAAAACTGCAAAAGACATAAAAATAAGACGTGAAATATGTATTTTTACTGCTCTTTGCTATCAATGGTGCGGGAAAGAGGATAAGGCAAAACAATATGCCCAAGAAGCATTAAAACTTTGGGAACAGCAGTATCCGGATAAGGAAGAATGGAGTTTATATAAGATGCGATACCCAAAGCGTCTGGCAGAAATTGCTGTTATTTGTATGTGTAATGGTGAAGAAGAGCAGGCAATGGAGTATTTAAATCTTATTGGGAAAAACAAACGTTGTATGGAGTGTAAACACCCACAATGTTATCGCAGAAGTCTTGTACTTGGTTTCTTGTATGAACGTCAGAAAAAGTATGATAAGGCATTAGAAGCTTATCAGGAAGCATTACGTATTAACGGATTTTGTACACAAGCTGTACATGGAATGAAACGTTTGAAAAAGAAAGGAATTAGCTGAAACAAATGGTTATTGGAATTGATTTGGGGACGACAAACAGTCTGGTAGCATATTTTACGGAAGAAGGGCCAAAGATTATACCGAATCGCTTAGGAAAAAATTTGACTCCGTCTGTTGTCAGTATAGATGAGGAAGAACAGATTTATGTGGGAGAGCTGGCAGTGGAAAGAAAATTTCTGCATCCACATAGTGCTGCCAGTGTATTTAAACGTGACATGGGAAGCCAAAAGAAATTTTCGTTACTTCACAGAGAATTTACTGCGGAAGAACTTTCTTCCTTTGGGTTACGTTCATTAAAAGAGGATGCAGAATATTATTTAGGAGAAAAAGTGACAGAAGCTGTTATCAGTGTACCGGCATATTTTAACGATGAGCGCAGACGTGCCACAAAACGTGCCGGTGAGTTAGCCGGGCTTCGTGTTGAGAGAATTATCAGTGAACCTACAGCGGCTGCGATAGCTTATGGATTATACAAAAGCAGAGAAAACGCTCGTTTTCTGGTGTTTGATCTTGGTGGAGGAACTTTTGATGTGTCTATTCTGGAATTGTTTGATGATATATTAGAAGTGCATGCAGTGGCAGGAGATAATTATTTAGGTGGAGAAGATTTCACTAATATAATCGAGCAAATGTTTTTGGAGCATTTTCCGGAATTGGGGCAGTTTTATCAGGATGAAAAAGTGAGAGGATACATACACAAGCAGGCTAATCTGTGTAAGCTTGGTTTCACGGGAGAAAAGAGTTCCCTGATGGAATGTAGGATTCAGGGAGAATTATATAGTCTTGAAGTAAACCAAAAGGAATACGAATTAGCCTGCAGCGAATTATTAGAGCGGATTAAAAGCCAAATACAGAGAAGTCTTTCTGATGCAAAAATTCGGGTGGCTGATATTGATAAAGTGGTTTTGGTAGGTGGAGCCACAAAAAGTCCAATTATTCGCAAATTTGTAGCAAAACTTTTCCGGAAATTACCGGATATTAATATTAATCCGGATGAAGCTGTTGCGTTAGGAGCAGCGATTCAGGCAGCTATGAAAGAACGTAAGGAAGCCATTCAGGAAGTGATTCTTACCGATGTCTGCCCGTTTACTTTAGGAACCGAGGTGGTGCAAGAGTGGACTGCCGTAAAATTTGATACAGGTATATTTTGCCCAATTATTGAACGAAATACCGTGATTCCCACCAGTCGTACAGAAAGACTCTATACAGCCTACGATAATCAGGAATGTATTCGTGTAAATGTATTGCAGGGGGAAAGTAGAATTGCTGGCAACAATCTTTCTTTGGGAGAACTGGTCATAGATATTCCTAAAGGGGCTGCAGGTGTGGAAGCAGTAGATGTGACCTATACATATGACATTAATTCTATTCTGGAGGTTGAGGTAAAGGTACTATCTACCAATGAAATAAAACGAAAGGTATTTTGTGGAAACAATAACAATCAGACGCAAGAAGAAATCGAAGAACGGTTTAAAGTACTGTCATATTTAAAAATTCATCCAAGGGAAAGAGAAGAAAATAAATATTTATTATTGCGTGGAGAACGCATGTACGAGGAAAAACTTGGTGAAGAAAGACGATTGTTAGGGCATATATTACATAAATTTGAAGATGCATTGAATTCGTATGACGCTGGGAAAATAGAATCTGTGAAAAAGGAATTGAAGGAAGTACTGGAACAGATGGAGGGAAACTAGTTAAGTAAGCGATAAAGACGCAAAAGAAATCGAAAAGCAGATTAAAATTGCAATGTATGGAAAAATTGGCGAAGATAATATTTCCTTTGAATTAAAAAATAGTGGAATGGATATGTATGTGCTGCATGATATATATTTAGAATATGGAGATTTATCTGCTCAGATTGATTATATTGTAATAACTCGAAAAATCACATATATTATAGAGTGCAAAAATCTGATTGGTGATATTGAAATAGATAACACTGGAGCATTCATCCGTCATTATGAATTGTTCGGAAAGCATGTCAAAGAGGGAATTTATTCACCTGTCACACAGAATCTTCGACATTTAAATGTGTTAAAGGAGATACGGAAGGCTAATAAAAGTAATATTTTGACGAAACATTTTTTTGAAAAAGCTTTTGAGAACAATTATCAATCAATAATAGTTTTGGCAAATCCTAAGACTTATTTAGTATTAAAAATGCCACAAAATAAGGAAGAATTATTAAAAGTTAATGGATTTGGCAATGTTAAAGTAGAAAAATATGGTGAGGATATTCTTAAAATCCTTGCAAATGGAGGAACAAAATGAAATTTGTAATACAAAGAGTTGCACATGCCAGTGTAACTGTGGAGCAACAAGTGATTGGGAAAATTGGAAAAGGTTTTCTAGTATTAATCGGAGTAAGTCAGGAGGACAATCAGGAAATTGCTGATAAATTGATTAAGAAGCTGTTAGGACTTCGAATTTTCGAAGATTCACAAGGAAAAACCAATTTATCATTACAGGATGTGTCCGGAGAACTTTTATTAGTTTCACAATTTACGTTATATGCTGACTGTAAAAAAGGTAACCGTCCGTCATTTACCAATGCCGGCGCACCTGACATGGCAAATGAACTGTATGAATATATTATCAGTAAGTGTAAAGAACAAATACCAGTTGTGGAAACCGGTTCTTTTGGTGCTGATATGAAGGTAGAATTGTTAAATGACGGGCCATTTACGGTAATATTGGATTCTAGAGATTTATAGGGGATTAAGGGTGTTTGGGGCTTACTTATGAGATTTTCAATGGTAACTTTTCGTTAAAGTTGAGTTTTGCGAATAGTTCTACACTACTCTTTGGGTGGATAATTTGCTGTACTGGTTTCGCTAAGCTGTGATTTAAGCAAGTTGTAAATTCAAGCCCAATAAACGGTGATACTGCTGTTTTATCTATGCCACAAGGAAACGGAAAGTTTCCCCTTGTGGCATCAGATAAAAACAGCTATAACCACAGTTTAAATGTTTCTTCTTGAGTATTGTTTTCCCAAGCTTGACAGAATTAAGAAATATGTGTTAATCTACTATGTGACAAGGTTATAATGCATTGAAAAATACCGAAAAAATATAAAATGACTGAAAAGTGTTACTATAGTCAAGTAGGCGAAACCAGTTTTATGTTTTTTGGGTATTTTTTATTTGCTTTTTATTTGTTTTTTTTATTTGTTTTTTTTATTTGTTTTTTTAAGATTGGTTTTGTAAAAAATATTGACAGCATGAACCCGCTTATCATGTCTTAACGCCTTAAAGGGTGAGCCGGAAGGCACACCCTAGGACTAAGGCTAACACAAACGCCCCTACTGTCAATACTTTTTACAGAACTGTTTATTTTTCTTTTTATTTTTTTGATGTTCTTTTTGTTTCTTTGTTTCTTTTTTTCTTTTTTGGTTTTTTCTTTTTTTGTTTTGTTGCGACGTCACAAAAATAAAGCGAATAACGGAAACAGATTTTGAAGCCCTATTTTGCGTCTATTTTGTTCCGTAAGGGATTTTTATGGTGTGTATGATATATTTCCTATTTAAAGCTTCTTGGAGGGGATTCTGGTCTGTTTCCGTTCCAAACTATCCGCAAAACACAGAGTTTCACAAATAGTCGCTAAACAGGGCACTCCAACGGGAAGAATAAAAGTCGCACCCTAGCGACTACCACTTGCCTCGCAATCAGAGATACGTTTTCGTGAAACACTTGTTGCCGTTTTGCGAATAGTTCTACACTACTCTTTGGGTGGATAATTTGCTGTACTGGTTT
>CAYVCL010000022.1:11229-39661 GCA_964450185.1 uncultured Lachnospiraceae bacterium
GTCTTAACGCCTTAAAGGGTGAGCCGGAAGGCACACCCTAGGACTAAGGCTAACATGAACGCCCCTACTGTCAATACTTTTTACAGACCTTTTTGTTTATTTTTTTGTTGTATGATTTTTTTCTTTTGGTGGTTTGTTTTTAGTGTTGCGACATCGCAAAAATAAACTGGACAACGGAAACAGATTTATATGTCCTTATTTGCGTCTATTTTGCCCCTCAAGAGGTTTTTAAGTGTGTGTATGATATATTTTAAGTTTCTTGGAGGTTTTCTGGTCTGTTTCCGTTCCAAACTATCCGCAAAACTCAGAGTTTCACAAATAGTCGCTAAACAGGGCACTCCAAGGGGTAGAATGAATGTCGCACCCTAGCGACTACCACTTGCCTTGCAATCAGAGATACGTTTTCGTGAAACACTTGTTGCCGTTTTGCGAATAGTTCTGCACTACTCTTTGGTGGATAATTGACAGCATGGCTTCGCTGATTTTTGTTTTATACCGCCTAATTCCCGATTTAAGCCTTATTTTGTTCCAAGACACACACTGATGTCTTAGTTTCTTTATTCATTCTCAACATCATAAAAATAGGCAGCCATTTTACACAGCTGCCTACCCGCCAATGGAATATTTGGATTCAGGCATTACCCATGCCTTCCTACGGTCTTTTTTATTATATTCACAAACAAATTAATTATCCCTACAAAGACAATATTTTATCATATAATTCTTTCCAATTTGCCGGCAAAATGTTCATCTTATATATATCCAATTTCGTTTTTGATATAAGTTTATCTAATTCCTTCGCCAACATATTTGCATCTTTTGGCGGCAATATTTTCTTTAACGCATACAATCTTGAATACAGGTTTGTATTATCCGTAAGAACATCTGCACTGTCTCTATTGTCCGGTATTACCACCGAAGATGTCATGCCTACCAGCATAGAGTGATGAGCACAGTAATTTCTAAGATTTCTGACTGCATCCAGCCATGTATCCATCTGCTTGGTTACTTCCTTTTTATAATTACTTCCTGGGTATGTATAATCCAATACTTCCTTTCGCAAATCACCACGCAAATACGAATAAAGCATAACCATAGTTCCCATTTCAAAATATGAAAAAGCCGCCCATACAGGCAAAACATTGTTTTGACGTGTTCCACCCCTACGATACTCTTTCAATTCCGGATGTTTAACCACATCTCTTCTCAATTTTTCTTCATCATTGGTTAAGCTGACAAAAAACTTTGTATTAAAGAATGATACATTTCTATTTCTGGTCTTTTTATCTTTTTCACTCTTGGTAGGAGTATAATATTGCTTATCCAAGTAAAAACCTGCATCTCCAGTCTTTAGCGAGACCGCATTTGCAATCGCACTCTTAAAATAAACTTCTGCCTTCTTACAATATTTAAACAATAATAATCTCAGTTGCATATCAAAATCATAAAGTTCAAAGAATACCTTAGCATCAGCCTTACTTCCAAATGCATTGACCTGTGTTAAAAGATATTTTCCATAGCGACTTGCTCTAAAGTATCCTGCATACTCCAGAAAATCTCTTATCTTTTTTCTATGTCGGAAGTTTACATATTTCTTCATTAACACAACCTGATTTTCCAAATCTATCGGCAATTCAGTATTTGGCATTCGTAACACCTTCTTTCATAGTAAAAAAAAAGAATGGATATACCATTCTTAATCCCGCTAATGGAATATTTGGATTCGGGCATTACCCACGCCTTCCTACGGTCTATAATTATACTATCACATCCCCAACAAAACTTCAACTTTTTTTTGTTTAAAAGTCATTAAAAGTCACTGCCTCCAAATTTCGTTTTCTATTTTACCACGCATATTTCTGATATTCCAATCATATTTATGTTTTTTAAGGCGGACTGTCAATCCTTAACAATCCGCCTATAGCATGAACACAATTAAGAGCTGCCACATCCGTTTTCTCATAATATACCTGTCTGTGTACAGAAAAATTTCTTACTTCTTAATTTTCATGGTCTTTATATACCCAGTAGTTTTCTTAAAAAGTTTTTTATACTTTTTCAACTGTTTTGCAGGGCATTTAATTACAGCTTTTTTGTGAATGCCTTTCAGAGCATTTTTTCCAACACTGGTCAGATTTTTGGATTTAATAGTTATATTCTTTAGTTTTTTACAATTACTAAACGCATTTTTGCCTATTTTCTTTACATTAGAACCGATGCTTACCTTAGTAAGTTTTTTCATTCCAGAGCAAGCTTTATCACTGATCGCTGTAACTTTATAGGTTGTACCTTTATATTTCACAGTATTTGGTATGGTAAGTGTTTTAGCATCTTTATTTGCTGGTGCCTGATAAGATACCGCTGCATTTTTCTTGGAAACATTGGTTACTTTGTATGTGGCGCCATTTACTACAATAATATCATTCTTCTTCACCGGTTTTGGTGTTGGTGTCACCTTTTGTGTTACAACCGGAGAAGTTGTAGGCTGTGTTGGACAAGCTGTAGGAGATACTGAAACAGTTGGAATTACGGTTACCTGATGGCTTGGTGTTTCTGGTGAAACACTTTCTGATTGTGTACTTGCTGTGCAAGTGACTTCCTCTCCCGCTACTGCTTTCCAAGCAAATAAATGAACGTTTTCGCTCATTGGAGTATTCCAATTATCTTTTAAAAGATTAAGAACAATAGTTAATTGCTCATTTTCCTGGCGGTTATTATTTAGAATTCCAGCAAATTCTTCGCTGGAAGTTTCTGTTCTTCCTAAAAGGTTAACTACAGTTCCCATACCGTCTTTGTCACCGCTAACTACAGTTCCAACTGCTTTTACTTCGGTAACTTCTGCTCCTGCATTTTGCTGGAAAGCGTTTTCATTGTAATAGCAGTTTGCCATATAACCAATTCCCGTATTTCTTCCTGCTACAGCTCCAATGTCACCGGTACTGGTTTGAGAGGTTAACTGTACGTTTGCATAGTTATTATACGAAGCTCCTGCGTGGAAACCTATAATGCCGCCGAGAGCTATCTTATTTAAAGGTCCATTGGCAGTAATTGTTCCATGAGCATGGTTGTTCAATAAGCCATTTCTTGCATTTACACCGGTAATTCCGCCAGCGTACGCCCATGAGGCATCGGAAATTGCGGATATTTCTATAGTGGTATCGCAGTTTGTTATAGTTCCGCCCATTGCCTGACCGGAAATTCCTCCTGCATAACATGCTCCAGAATTGGAATGAATAGAAATTTTGCCATTAACATGAAGATTATCCAGATATCCTTCTGCTCCAGATACTTCCAATGCCGCTGCCATACCACCTGCATAGATACGGTCAGAACCTGTATTCGCAATGGTAATAGCTTCATTTTCAAGGGTAAGATTTTTTACAATACCATTCTTTACGTAAGCAAATAATCCGGCGTATTTTCCGGTATATGGATTTTCTTCGCTTCCGATTACCAGATTTGTAAGTTTCTTACCATTTCCATCGAAATTACCGGAAAATCCATAAGGTTCTACAGAACCTGCAGGTACCCATGGTTTTGTTAAGGTAATGTCGTTTGTCAAAATAATATATTTGCCCTGATAATTTTCGTCTTCATTTACGTAGGAGGCAAACTGAATTAATTGTTCCTCTGTGGCTATCTGCCATGGGTTTTCTTCGGTTCCGTCACCACCTGCAAATATACTGTTATCTGCTTTTCCGTAGGTAGTAGGATTCATGTCTTCTGACTTTTTAAGAGCGATTTCTAATGCTGCCTTAAATTTGCTGTCAGTTAAACCTTCTGCACTTTGATTTTCCAGTGCTTTGGAAATATCTGCTACGTAAGCGTTTGCATCCCCTTCTAGTACCTGAATATCAGTAAGTTTCTGTTCTGCATTTACCTGAATTTTTACGATGAAGTCTTTTTCAGCGTTTCTACCATAAAAAGTACCTTCGTTATACAGATGTTCTTCTACAGGAAGTAACGCCTGAAGATATTCTTTGGTAGCTGCATCATAACAAACGTTGGCTTTCGTTTCGCTTAAAACTACCTGATTATTTAGGGATTCCCATGTTCGCATGGATGTTGCTAATACTTCGCTTCCACTCCAGTGTCCGGACTGTCTTCCGCCATTGATAAGGTCTACACTTAATTTTGTAAAGTTTTCATTTAGTTTTTGGGCTAAAACATCACTTTCCATTTCTGCTTTGGAAAGCCCTTCTACAAATAAGCTTACACTTCCGGTATATGGCTCTCCTTCGTCATTGATACCAGGTCCTACACTCCAGCCACAAGCAACGGCAGGATTGATTTCCAAGCGGTTGTCTGTCTTATCATCGGTTACCATTGTGGCACTTGTGCAATAATAACTCTGGAAAGTATCAGCAATTCCTGTTGCCCATCCAACTAAAGCACCGCAATATCCGGTATAACAGTCTGCGATAATATCTGCCATAGAATAGCAATTTACTATGGTTCCTGCATTTACTGCTGCAATTCCACCTAAGGCTGGTGCACCTTCTGCTACGCGGTCTGCAGTTCCTGTCATTGTTCCATTGGTATGACAGTTTGCAATTAATCCACGATTATTCAGACCGGCAATTCCTCCGGCTTCGGCAACACCACCTACCGCCTCTGCCCGAGTTGTTCCATCCCAGACACAATTTGTAATTTTTTGATTATACATGCAACCGCCGATACCACCTACAAAGATATTGGCGCTGGTATGTGTTGTAATACCTTGCAGTTCTCCAGTTGCCTGAACGTTATCTACAAAAGCCTGATTCATATAACCGGCTAAAGCAGATACATAAATAGTCTGTGGACTGGTAACGTAAATACTTGCATCTAATTTCAAATTCTTTACTTCAGATTTCTTTTCCAGAACACCAAAGAATCCGAAATAAACCACTGCATTATCGCCGGTACCATCGTTATATGGATTTTCTTTGCTTCCGATCTTAATTCCTGTAATGCTGTGATTTTTTCCGTCAAAGCTTCCGTTAAAGGCATATTCTCCGCCACCTACTGGAATCCATTCCTTAGTAAGCTGAATATCGTTTCCTAATGCTACATAAAGATTTTCATAATCAATACGTTCTGTAAGGGAGGATGCAAAATCCCTTAACTGCTGTTCTGTTTCAATGAGGTATGGTGTTTCCTTACTTCCATTACCGGATGCAAACATATTGCTGTTAATGATAGAATTTGCCCATATTTCTTCGCTGTGGACAATTTTTTGGTCAACTATTTTCCAGTCATAAAGATTATTATTTACAGCTCCCATTCTTGCTGAGAAATCACATCCAGAAAGGGAGTCAGCGTTTTCTTCGATTTTTTGGACAAATTCAGCCTGCTTGTCAGAAACCAGATTTGCGGCAAGTAAATTCTTGAATTCTTCGCTTTTTATTTCACTTTCTGTTTTTCCGGTAATATGGGAAAATGTTGTGTTATTGCTTCCAATACCTTCTGGCGTTTTTTCGCTGTTATAATAACTGTTGCTTATAATAGTGGTCGTTGCACCACTTCCTAAAAGTCCACCCAGTTTTGTCTGTTCCTGTTTTGCAGTTACAGCAACATCGGAATAACAATTATAAATCATTCCGTTACCTCCGGCAATCAGACCGGCTCCATTATTGCTTCCACTGGTGTTACTGTCTACGCTTACAGTTCCAAGTGCATAGCAGTTAATATATAACGCACGAACACTTCCAAAACCAACCAGTCCGCCGGCATTTACATTTTTAGTTCCGGAGGCTGCCAATACTGTTACATCAGCACCACAGTTTGCCATTGTCATATACTGATTTCCAAAGCCAAGCAAACCACCTGCCATGATAATTGCCTGCCCATTGGTATCTACAGAAATACATCCCTGTACATGGCAATTTTGAAATACACTTCCTTCGGTTGATTTGCTATTTACCTTTGCATATGCCACAAGAGCTCCGGCATAAGCTGCTTTGGCAGGGGTGGTATAAATAGAAACATTATCTAATGTAATATCATAAAACTGTGCGGTGTTTGCTACTGTTCCAAACAATCCGGCATATGCCTCATCAGATGGCGTTTCTTGGCTTCCAATGGTTAAATTGGAAATACAGTACCCTTTTCCAAGAAAAGTTCCTGCAAAAGGATGTGATGTGTCACCGATTGGTGTCCATTCTTTTCCAGCTAAATCAATATCATTTGCTAATGCAATATATTTTCCCTGATAATCGATTCCCTCTGCTACTTTTTCACCCAAAGCTTCTAAAGTATCTCTGGATGCGATTAAATATGGATTTGATTTACTTCCTACACCGCCATCAAATACATTTTCTGTATTGGCTTTCGAAAGTGCTGCATCTACTGCGTTTATAAGCGCTTTTGAAGTAATTGTGGCACCTGATACTGTATCTACATTATCGGTTCCGTTGTTTTTCTTTATTTCGTCTATTACAGCAACTGCCTTGTTCCAATAGGACAGGGTCTGTTTTTCCTGTTCTGTAGAAATATCTTGAATTCCTATATTTCCGTCCTGTTCCTGCAAGGTAACTGTAACTTTTACAGTGCCTCCATTATATCCTATTGCTTCGCCGGTATATATTCCCGCTTGGTAAGTATTGTCTACTGTCTGTGCTAAAACGGAAACAGAAATTCCTTGCGAAATCACTGTTGCAATAAGAGTAAGTGCTAATATTCTCTTACTGCTACGCTTCCATGCGTTGTTCATGTTTCTACCTCCTGTATATTTTGTTTTTGGTTAGCTATTTCTAACCTCGAACATTATATACAAGGCGTAATAAATTTGCAATATTTTAAATGAGAACATTTCTCATTTAAACTTCCGTTCCATAAAAAACGCCGTGTCTGAAAGACATATACTATCTCTCAAACACGGCATCTAAAATCAATCTAAAACTTATCCGTCCTTACGTAAAGTAAATCTGGATACTAATTCCTTCAGTGAAATAGCCTGTGCAGATAATTCTTCGCTGGTTGCGGAGGATTCTTCAGAAGCAGCAGAGTTTGACTGAACTACTTCGGAAATCTGATTTACACCGGCTTCTGCCTGTTCCATGGCTCTTGCCTGTTCCATGGAATATTCGCTCAATTCTCTGGAAGAATCAGAAATCTGTTTGATACCATCTACAACTTTTTCCAGTGCTTCGGAAGCGGATGCCACCACTTGGTTGCCGGCATCAATTTCGTTTAAAGCACCTTCGATTAATTGACGGGTATCTACTGCTGACTGAGCACTCTGCTCTGCAAGTTTACGAATCTGGTCAGCAACAACGGCAAAGCCTTTACCTGCTTCGCCTGCTCTTGCGGCTTCAATAGCTGCATTTAAAGACAACAGGTTTGTCTGGCTGGCAATGTCTTCAATGTCAGAAATAATGTTTTCAATCTGTTTTGAAGTTTCACTGATTCGATCCATTGCCTGTACCAAAGATACCATTTCTGTACGGCTGTGCTCTGCTTCGGATGCATATTTTTCAGCCATTAACTGGGATTTTCCAAGTTCTTCTGCTGTTTTTTCAACTCCGGATGTAATATTTGTTATGGTTGCAGTTAATTCTTCTACGGCACCAGCCTGATCCATAGCACCTTCTGCCAATGCCTGTGCAGATTCTGCTAAATTTTCAGCACCAAGTGAAAGCTGTTCGGAAGATTCTTCTACCATAGTTAAGCTTGCACTTACCTGACGGTTCATTTTACGCATTGCCATAAGAAGTTCATGGAATTTACCAACGTATTTTTCTTCCGCTTTTGTTGCAATTGCGTAATTTCCTTCCGCCATTTCACCTAACAGTTCACTGGCATCGGTAATGATTATATTCAGGTTATTTGCCATATCCTTAATTTGTTTTGCCATATCCTGAATTTCATCATCCACATCTCTTTGTGGAAATTCACTGTCTAAATCGCCTTCTGAAAATGTTTTAATACGATTTCCCAAAGCCTGCAACGCTTGTTCCAGGTCTTGGGAAATAACTCTGCCCAATTTTATGGAAACAAACATGGAAGTTGCAATTACAGCAATAATTATAATTACCATAATTAACTGAAGAATCGCTAAAGAGTCTTCCATTTCATCGCCTTTTTGTACGTTTACATCCATTAAATTAGCCATAGCCGCATAGACTTTATCATATTGAGGTGTTAATTCATTGAGTGCACGTTCCTGAGCCAGTGTACTTTGTTCGCTGTCCGGTACAGAACCCTGTTCCATAATTTCGGCATCCAGTTCCCAATACCCTTCCAATTCACTTAAAATAGCCGCATAAGCTTCGTGACCGGCATCTGTTACCATGGTTTTTTCAACATCAGCTAGATACTCTTCAAAGGCTACTATCTTTTCCTCATGAATCTTCACTTGTTGTGCAATGGCATCTTCTTCCTGATAACCAATGGTTGCTCGCAGAGAACTTCTTGTTTCTGCAAAGGTTACCATAGCTTTACCAATATCTCCTTGAGAGAATCCATAATTAACCATAGCATGGTCGTATCTTGATGCTACAATAAGCATTGCAATAATCCCCACAACAGCAGCAATACTTACAAGCAGAGAAACCGATATAAAACCGCTTGTTAATCTGTGTTTAATTCTCATATTTTTCTTACGTCCCATAGTAATCATCCTCCTTGCTATACCCTATATTACCGCCCCGCATAATTAGTATAGTGCGTTATATTTAGGATAGCACTTTTTGTGCAAAAAATCAAGGTTTTAGAAAAAATACAGGCTTTATTGGACGAAATGCACAAAAAAGCAGAGAGAAGTTACAGAACAAATCAGGAAATTAAATCCAGTTAAAATCTCCCCCGGTTATGGCAAGACTAAGCAGGGAATCTAATTTTTCCATTTCTTCTTCATCGGTAATAACCTTAATTAAATGGGATGTATCTAATAATTCCTCTAAAGACTCGTCCGGACCGATTTCATAATCTATTTCTGCTTCGCAGTCAGGGCATGGAATCTTTTCCATAGTCTGTAAGGATAAAAAGCGATTTCCACACTTGTCACATTCATAGTAGCCACATTTTTTTGTTCCATCTGGTATATAATACATAATTAGTTCTCCTTTAAAGTTTGTTTTTCCAGCATAGCGTCATATTGCTGATACATTTTTTGAACACCATTTTCTAATATATAATAATGTCTTATGTATGGGATTAGTAAAACAAGAATTAGCAGAGTTAATACCACAAGTCCCGGTGAAAAAACAAAAAGACAGGCCAGAAAGCTCAGCATTTCCAACAATGCAAACACAATGGTTACAATCAAATGAACCAGACGCTCATGTTGAAAAAAAGAAATCTGTGTCAGATGCTTTTTGATTTCATACTGCCAGTTTGTGTCGGTAGATTGCTCTAACAATAAGTTGATTTGAGCTAAGTACTCTCTCATGCGTTTTTCCATAATATCCCCCATTTCTTTTGTATCAGTGATAACAGAATTATTATAAGAGATTCTGCATACGGTGTCAATTTCAAGAAAAAGGCAAGTGGTTTACATAAAATAATTATGTAAACCACTTGCCTTTGGAAAAATATTTATGCTATTTTCTGTTTTCTTTGATGTCGATAAAGTCTTTAATAAATTCTACGGTTCGCTCGATTCCTAATACAGAACTGTTTACAGATAAATCGTAGCTGGATGCAGCACCCCATTTTTTGTTGGAGTAGAAATTATAGTAGTTCGCACGTTTTTTATCTGTTTTGGTAATCAAATCTTTGGCTGCATTTTCATTTATCTGCTGTTTTTCGCAGATACGTTTAATGCGGTCTTCTAATGGCGCATGAACAAAAATGCTGATGCAGTTCGGATAATTGCTCAGTGCATAGTCTGCACATCTTCCTACTATAACGCAAGGACCTTCGTTGGCAATTTTCTTAATTGCATCGAACTGTGCCAAGAATACTTTTTGGTCCAGTGGCATATCCAGGTATGGATTGGAAATGTATCCTAAAGAATAAGTATCCATTACCAGAGAGTACAAAAAGCTGTTGGTTGGTCTTTCATCGTGAGCTGCGAAAATTTCCTGACATAAACCACTTTCTTTGGCTGCCACGGATAAAAGCTCCTTATCGTAACATTTTACATCGAAAGCTTCGGCAAGTTTTATACCGATTTCTCTGCCACCGCTTCCAAATTCTCTACCGATTGTTATAATTGAATTCATAGCCATAACAAACCCCTCCAATTTTTGTTTTACTTTTGAAATTATATAAGAGTCACTAATTACATATGAGTATTATAACATGCTTTGTGCAAAATGTACATAAATTTATCTATTTTTAATTCTTTTTAGTTGCTTTTTACATCTACAAAAAAAGCTGCAATACGCTATTTGCATATCACAGCTTGAAAGTCTATTCTAATTTTTTTAGTAATTTTTCAAAATACTCCGGCAGCGGTGCAGATACTTCGATGTATTCTCCGGTGGTTGGATGAACGAATCCCAGAACCTGTGCATGAAGAGTTTGTCCCTCTAATTTATAAGGGCATTTTGCCGGACCATACACGCTGTCACCCAACAATGGATGGTTAATACTTGCCATATGCACTCGAATTTGATGGGTGCGCCCTGTTTCCAATACACATTCCACATAAGTGTAGTTTTTAAGGCGTTGTAACACTTTGTAGTGGGTAATGGCATCTTTGCCGTTTTTGGAATTAATAGCCATTTTCATGCGGTCGTTGGGATTTCTGCCGATAGGGGCATTTATCGTACCCTCATCTTCTTTTAGAATCCCGTGGATGATTGCTACGTATTTTCGGCGGATGCTGTGTTCTTTCAGCTGGGCGGCTAAAGAATTATGGGCAACATCGTTTTTACAGATAATTAAAGAACCGGTGGTATCTTTGTCAATGCGGTGTACAATCCCCGGACGCAGTACGCCATTAATTCCGGATAAATTGTCTTTGCAGTGAAACATTACAGCATTTACCAAAGTTTTAGAATAATGTCCTGGAGCCGGGTGAACTACCATGTTTTTAGGCTTATTTACCACCAAAACATCATTGTCTTCATATAAAATATCCAAAGGAATGTCTTCCGGAGTGATTTCCGGCTCCACTGCTTCTGGAACATGAATGGAAATCACATCATTTTCCTTTATCACATAATTTGCTTTTACAAGGTTTTCATTTACTGTGACCTGCTCCTGTTTCAACAGCTTTTGAATAAAGGAACGGGAAACCTCCGGCAAAAGTCCTGCCAGATATTTGTCCAGACGTTCGCCCTGTTCTTCTTCTGTCACTGTAAAAAAATGGTTATTCATGTGTTTCCCCGTCTTTCTTAGAAAATATAGAAAATGCAGCTAATTCTTCTTCTTTAAAAAAGAAAAGAATAAGAATAAACAGTAAAATAACACTGCATGTCACGTAAATGTCTGCCACATTGAAAATTGGAAAATTAATTAACTTAAAGTAGAAAAAGTCTACTACGTATCCTAAGCGGAAACGGTCAATCATATTTCCAATGCCGCCTGCAACAATAAATAATGCCAAAATTCGAAGGCTGTTCATTTTCTTTGTCCAAGGCATTTTTACGAAATATACGCCAATTACGCCTAATACAATGAATCCAATGGCTAAAAGAAGGATTCTCTTGTTTTGGAACATACCAAAGGCAGAACCACGGTTTTCTAAATAGCGTAACTCAAATACACCATCAATTAAAACAAAAGTGTTGTCAATTAAATGGCTGGATGCCAGATATTTTGTCCACTGATCCAATGCCACAAGTAATGTTAAAAATACAATAGAAATAATATAGTATTTTGTTTTTAATGTCTTATTCATAGCCTAATCCTCTAAATCTGTGAATAACAGGAAATTAATGGCAGCTTCCATTTCTTCGTCGGTTACATCCTTTGTGACGAAAGCTTTTCCGATGGAATTTAACAGGATAAATTTCACCGTTCCCTGTTCCATTTTCTTATCCAGTTTTGTTGCCTGAATGATTTCTGCCGGAGTAAGGTCCTCTAAGCTGATTGGCAAATCAAATCCAACCATCATATCACGGATTTCAAAGAATTCTTCGGTAGTTAACAAATCTCTTTTCCATGAAATATGTGCAGCTGCAATGGTTCCAAGTGCCACACATTCGCCGTGAAGCAATTTAAAGTTTTTCAGTTTTTCTATAGCGTGACCGATGGTGTGACCAAGGTTTAATAAAGCACGTTCCCCTTGTTCTGTCGGGTCCTTTTCTACCACAATTCGTTTGATATTACAGCTTCCGTCTACCAACTGTTCCAGTGTGGCACTGTCTTTTTCCATGATTTCGGACAGATTGGTAATGACCCATTCGTAATATGTTCCATCTTTGATTAAACCGGATTTTAAGACTTCTGCCATACCGGATGCAAACTGTTCCTCCGGAAGTGTGTTTAAAGTAGAAAGGTTCATATATACCAATTTTGGCATATGGAAAGCACCTACCATGTTTTTGTACTGGTCGAAATCAACGCCGGTTTTACCACCGATGCTGGAATCTACCTGTGCCAGTAAAGAAGTAGGAATCTGAATAAAGTCAATACCACGAAGATAAGTAGCTGCAGTATATCCGGTCATATCGCCGGTAACACCGCCGCCTAAAGCGACCAGCATATCTTTACGTTCAAAATGTTCTTCAATCAGATGTGTGTAGATTGCTTTTACGGTATCTAAGGTTTTGCTCTCCTCTCCTGCCGGAAATTCAAATACAGTTACCTTGGAAGCAACGGTTTCTAATATTTCTTTCACCTTTGCACAGTATAAAGGTGATACGTTGCTGTCGGTTACAATACATAATTTCTTGCCGGAAGCACCGATATTTTTTACTTCTTCTGCAAGTTTATCGTAAGATTGTTCGATTACAATATCATAAATTGGTTGTTGGTTTTGTTTTACAGTAATTCTTTTAGACATTTCTTTTCTCCTATATATATTTATCTAATGCTACAAATAGTCTTCCTTTTTTGGTATTGGATATAAACCCGCGGTATATGAATTTGCCAAATCCCCGGACGGAAACAGTATCTCCGGGTTTTAGAAGCTGGCTGTTGGAATAGCACAGGTTTCCGTTTAAAAAAACTTTTTCAGCGGCTACAAGGCCTGATAAGGCACTTCTGGAGCTGGAAAATGCCAGTGCCAGTATGGCATCCATACGTTCTGAAGAAACACTTCCCTCAATATGCTGAAATTCCGGTTTGATTTCTTCGGCAGCGGATACGACTTCTATTTTTACAGAAGTGTGCTTGATTCTGGTAAGTTCTCCAATAAGAAAATCTTCCATGGAAGAATGGGCAAAGCAATAGGCGCAATGTTCCTTTACCAGAATATCGCCAATTTTGCTGCGGTCTATTCCTAAATTAAGAATTGCTCCTAAAAAGTCCCGATGGTTTAATTTTTCGGCAAATTTGTTATTTAAAGGAGCTATTTTCAAAATAGAAATAGGATAATCCCATTGTAACTCGTAATAGGTTTCCGGGATAAAAGCTGCCATTTGTCGCTCTGCAGCTTCGTGTCCTCCACTTAAATTTACGGTCACAAAAGAAATATCCTTTTTCATTCCATTTAGGCTGTTTATTTCATTTAAGGTTAAAAAATCGCTGAAAGTGGCGATTCCACGATGGTAGGCAGCATCTGCCAAGTCATGGAATCGTTTCGCCACCAGCTGTTCCTGCTTATTCACTTAATTAAAACTCCGTATGTAAAGATGGTAAGTCAATAGCACCACTTAAGATATCCTGAAAATCACCGGAAATATCTACACTTGGTGGTGTGATAATGAAAATATAATTTGAAATCTTCTGTAAGTTACCATCAATGGCAAACGTAGAACCTGAGGTAAAGTCAATAATTCGCTGAGCCAGTTCCATATCAAGACCTTCCAAGTTTAACACAACCGCGCGGTTGCTTAATAATGTTTCTGTGATTTCTCTGGCATCTTCTACGGAATTTGGTTTGATTACAACTACTTCCATACCGCTTCCGGCACGTTTCACAGACTGACGCATTGGTGTGACTTTGCTTGGCTTTACAGCCTTTGGTGCTTTGTAGTCATCATCAAAATAGTCATCTTCTTTTTCCTTTGGTGCAAAAGTCTTTCTCTTTGGCTTTGGTTCTTCGTAGTCATCATTATAGAAATCGTCTTCATAATCATCGTAATCATCATTCAATTTCATCATATTTAAAAGTTTATCAATTGCTCCCATCACTCTATCTCCTTGTTTTTAAATAAATTTAAGCTGTATAACTTCTTTTTCCAAAAATGCCTGTCCCAACACGTATCATGGTAGCCCCTTCTTCGATGGCTACTTCATAATCGTTGGTCATCCCCATGGAAAGCACACTCATAGTAACATTATCAATGTTTTTGTTGCTTATGTCAACAGATAATTTCTTTAAAGCACGAAATACTTCTCTGTTTTCTTCCGGATTCGCCACAAAAGGTGCAATAGTCATAAGGCCTTTCACATGAAGATTTGGAAGCTTTGCAATCTCACTTACCAAATCAATGGCTTCTTCTGTTGTGATTCCAAATTTGGATTCTTCTTCGGTCACATTGATTTCTACCAGAATATCTTCTACAGTTCCATGTTTTCCTGCTTCTTTGCTGATTTCCTGAGCCAGTCGTAAGGAATCTACAGAATGTATCAGTGCAACCTTACCCATCAGGTATTTTACTTTATTTCTTTGCAGGTGACCAATCATATGCCATTCTAAATCATCTGGAAGTTCTTCCTGTTTTTCTAACATTTCCTGCACCTTATTTTCACCGAAAATGTGGATACCGCAATCCATTGCCTCTTTAAGACTTGGAACTGGATTTGTTTTGCTGACGGTAATTAAGGTCACTTCACTGCGGTCACGTCCTGCTCTCTCACATGCAGCACATATTCTTTTTTCTACATCTGCCAAGTTTTCCTTTATCATAACTGCCTCCTAGTAAATAATCTGGTCATCGTTTACTGCTTTTGCATCCAGAACAATATGGTCATACACTGCAAGTCCGTAGGTACTGTTTGGTTTTACAATGCAGTATTCATTATTTTCATATAATTTGGTGATTTCTTTAAAATCGGCGTAGCCTTTATTAATGTTATAAACGCCAATTAAGGACGCCTTCTTTCCAATGGCATATTTATCCGCGGAATCCTTTTTATCAATGTATTCACCGGCATTAAACTGGTCCGTGGACACATAATATTCGCCTTCTGTCAGACTGTAGATTTCGGCATCCACAAGTTCTGTGCTTAAGGTTCCATCTTCTAAGGTTACTTCTTTTAAAAACTGTACCTGTGAACTGTCTTCACTGGTAATTGCAAATTCTTCCGGTATCAAATAAAATTCTTTTTCAACTACAGAGCTTACCGGAATCTTTAAGCCTTCCTCTTCACTCAATACCAACTCAATGTCAATATAGCGGTCGGAAGCATAACGAATCATGGAACTTTTCAGGGAAAGATTTGCGTAATTCTTGCCATCTTTCTGTACTAATTCAACGCCTGCTTTTGCCTTGATTCCATCACGCTTGAAAATCAGGTTAAGACTGCTTTTTTCAGCTAACTGGCTGGCAGTTTCTTCTGATATTTCAATAACAATATACCACTGTTCGCTGGTAATCATTTTATATACAGGATCTCCCTGACTTACCAGTTCGTTACTTTTTAAGATGGTTTTCTGATAGTTCGTCTTGTCTAACATTTCAGGTGTAACATCGGCTACTTTCACACCCTCATAGCCGTCGGTGTAATATTCTACAATTCCGCTGGCTGTAGCAACGCCACGTTCAAAGGAAGTTCCGGTTTCGCCGGACAATGCCTCGATTTCAGTCATCATGGATAGTCCTACAGCTTTTAATACAGAGCTGTCAAAAGTATATTTAAAATCGTATACTTCGTTAAATTCCTGCAGATCAAATCCACTGCTGAAATTCATAATATCATTACGCAGGGATTGCAATTCCTCACTGCTTGGGGTAATATCCGTAACACCGTTTTCCGCCAGTGTATTTGCCAGTGTTCCACTTTCGTCTATGGTATAAACGATATTGTTGGCACCTGTTTTTTCTCCCTCTCTGGCATAATAATTGACATAGCCGGACTTTGCTGCATTGACAATGCTTTCTTCACGTACCACAAATCCGGTATAGGAATGATTTTTTGCCAGACTTCCGCTTTTTACTTCGTAGACAACTACGTGTTCTTTGGTAACATAGGTTGCCACGCACACAACCACATACACAAATATAATTCCAAATATCAGCATTCCCACATTAAAATTTATGGGTTTTCTGTATCTGGTCACTTTAGCATTTCTTCTTCGTCGCTTTGCCAAAAGTACCCCTCCTACTGATTTAAAAAGCCTGCTTTTATAATCGGATTTGCAAGAATTTCACTGCTTGCTTTTCCCTGGTAAAAATCATGCTCCTTCATATATAATAAAAATTCTTCCTGACATTTCCACCAACTCATTCCCCAGTTTGAAAATACGGAATCTTCTTCAGGAATTCGACTGAACAGTCGTTCGATAACAACGTTTTCTGGTAAATACATTAAAAACCATGCAAGACGTTCGTAATATTCTTCTCTGCTGCAGATGTTAATTTTGCCAGCCAGATAATCTTCTGCCATTTTGGTATCTTTTGCTATGTACAAAGAATGAAGCTTTACCTGAGAAACAGGAAGCACAGCCAGAATACGGGCTGTTTCTTTGGCATCTTCTAAGGTATCGTAAGGCAGATTTGGAATAATATGAACACAAAGCTCAAAACCAAATTTTTGAATTAATAATGCGGCTCCAATAAATTCTGCCAATCCATGTCCACGGTCAATTTTTTCTAATGTATGGTAATTGGCAGTTTGCAATCCTAATTCTATGGTAATCTGCTTGCCATAGGTTTTTTTGATATCCGAAAGCACATTCAGATATGCTTCATGAATACAGTCCGGTCTGGTGGAGATACTGATTTCTACAATATCCTCCAGAACGGCTGCTTCTTCTATATAAGTACGAAACTTTGATAATGGCAGATAAGTATTGGTATAATTTTGAAAATAGGCAATAAATTTATGCGCTTTGTATTTTCTCTCGATTTTTTCTTTGGTGAAAAGAAGCTGTTTTGTAACATCTGTGTCAGAGGACATTGCTTCAAATCCTGTTCCCTGCACAGAACAAAAGGTACAGCCGAAACCATCACATTTATTTGGACAAGTTACCGGAAGATTCACCGGAAGTTTGTACACTTTTTCACCGTATTTTTGTTTTAAATATTCGGAATAAACTCTATATATCTCCTGTTCTGCCATTTCTTTTCTCCTAACATACATCTTATCTATTATATAAGGTTTATATTGCAAAGTCAAATTTTATAGAATAATTATTTTACTTTTGTAGACAATATGTAAGGACAATAATAAAACTTTTAGGAGGTAACCAAATGGATTCCAGAGGACTTGATTATTTCGTACTTACTATTGTAATTATTGGTGCCATTAACTGGGGACTGATTGGATTCTTCGGATTCGACCTTATTTCTTGGCTCTTTGGAAGTATGACTTTGTTAAGCCGAATCATTTATGGTGCGGTAGGAATCTGCGGTCTTTATATGTTAAGTGTATTCGGACGAATCACTTCCATGAGCAGAGTTTAATCAAAAGAAAACGAAACCAGCAGGATTCACTGCTGGTTTTTCTATTATTTTGCCTTTGTAATTGCTTCGAGCAGATTTGTCATTTTCGTGTACAGCACAGTTTTATCATCCGCTTTTAAAATAATGGAAATATAAGGATTTCCGGCAGTGTCCTTGCTTAATAAAATCAAACAGGCACCTGCTGCCTCCGTAGTTCCGGTTTTACCGCCGATTACGGTAATAGTATCCGGTGATTTGTAACCGGAGTCTGCGTTGAAAAACTGATTTGTGGATTGAAAACTTAATTCCTTTTCAGCACCGTTTTTATCATGATAAATTGAGGAATACTCCGTAGAATGTACAATCTCCACAAATTTATCGTATTGCATTACTTCATTGAAAATCAAGTATAAATCATATGCTGTTGTATAGTGGTCTGCTGCTGTTAAACCATGAGGATTGGAAAAATGTGTGTTGGTCGCACCAAGTTCTTTTGCTCTCTCATTCATCATATCTGCAAAAGCTTCCACACTTCCTGCCACATGTTCTGCAATCGCCACACCTGCATCATTTCCAGAGTACATTAACAGTCCGTACAAAGCCTGATCCATGGTAAAGGTGTCCCCTTCCTGAAAACCACAAAGCTGTGCGCCGGATTCGGTAATATTTACACTGGAAGTGGCAGTTATCACATCATCCATATTACTGTGCTCTAAAGCAACCAGTGCTGTCATAATTTTGGTAAGACTTGCCGGATTCATCTGTTTATGAATGTTGGAAGCATATAACACTTCTTTGTTTGTTAAATCAAACAAACCGGCACATTCTGTATTTGCCACGTCAACGGATGCCGGTGTTACGTTTTCGCTGGTAACACATAAATCCTGTGCAAAAGGTTGGACTACGGAAGATAAATCTCCGTCCAAAACGCTGTAGGCAGAGGAAATATTATTGGCATCATAGGCATTTTCAAAGGCAGTACTGCTGCCACAGCCTCCCAGTAACAGGGAGCAGCATAACAGGGCTGCCATTATTTTCTTTTTTTTATTTATACATTTCACGCCAATCAAGATCTCCTCTATCCAATGACTTAATGAGCAATTCAGCAGAAGCTAAATTGGTAGCCAATGGGATGTTATGCATATCGCAAAGGCGGAATACATTGTTTACATCCGGGTCATGATGCTGAGGAGCCAGTGGATCACGAAGAAAAATCAGAAGGTCAATCTGGTTGTGTTCAATCTGTGCGCCCAGCTGCTGTTCGCCACCTAAATGTCCTGCTAAATATTTGTGCACATTTAAATTAGTTACTTCTTCAATGAGTCTTCCTGTAGTTCCTGTAGCATACAATTCATTTTTACTTAAAATTCCTCTGTATGCAATACAAAAATTCTGCATTAATTTTTTCTTTGAGTCGTGTGCAATTAGTCCTATGTTCATTGTTGAACCCCCTTTTTAGTATTTTTTTGGTTGTAATCCTACGTTAATCACAAATCCCATTCCTATATACATACTTACCAGAGAGGTAAGTCCATAGCTTATAAATGGAAGTGGTATACCAGTGTTTGGAAGGACTCCTGTGGCAACACCGATATTGACAAAACTCTGAAATCCTACGAGGGATGCCATGCCCACGCATATCAGCGTTCCCGCCATATCTTTTGCCCTTCGTCCTATCATAATACAAGTAAAAACAATTAGCCCAATTAGTCCAATAACAATAACGCTTCCTACAAATCCCAATTCTTCTCCAACAATTGCAAAGATAAAGTCTGTTTCAGGCTCTGCAATAAAATTACCGTTTTTTACAGAAGTAATACTATTATTGTTTAATCCCTTTCCGTACAGCTGACCGGAACCGATTGCCATAATGGCATTGGTTTGCTGGTACCCGGTACTGTTCTGGTACTCTTCCGGTTTTAACCATGCCATAATTCGATTACGCTGATAGTCTTCTAAAAGCGTCTGATCCGGTTGGATTACAATGGTTAAAAAGACAATGGCACATGGTATTAATATGGCTAGTACCACACCAATGAGTTTATAACTTAATCCGGAAACGTACAACATCATACATAACATAAAAGTTACAGTTATGGTGGTAGAAAGGTCCGGCTGTTCTTCAATCAGTCCTACAGGAATCAGCATCAATACTGCTGTAATACAAAGTCTTCGAAAGGTATTTAAATCTTCTCTGTGAATCATAAAATACCGGGCAAAGAACAGGATAAGCAGAATTTTACATATTTCTGAAGGCTGAAACTGGTAACCAAGATTCAGCCAACGCTTGGAACCATTTACGGAAACTCCAAAAAGTTGTACCGCTAATAAAAGTATAACAGAAATCGCATACATTATCCAATAAAATCTTAAAATATAAGAATAATCTAATAGTGAAACTATTATCATGATAGTGATTCCGAGAATCATACCAACAAACTGTTTCTTTTGTACAGATTCCAGAGCACTTCCTACTACCAGAACGCCAATTCCCGTCAACATGATTAGTAAAAAAACTAAATTAAAACTGTAATTTTTCAATTCATACTTTTTTAACATACCTGTTCCTTTTCCTTTTTCAGGTTATTTGCTCTGATTAGACTGTTTCAAATCTTTGATTGGAATGTTAGCAAAAAGTGCCGGAACATTGCCATTTCTACCGTCAGATTCTGTCTGGGTAATCTGGATATCCAATCCTTCTGCATCGATTTCCATATATTTTGAAATAACCTTGATAATATCATTTTTGATCATTTCCATGATTTCCGGTGAACAGTTAGCTCTGTCAGAGATTAAAAGAAGCTTTAATCTGTCCTTTGCCACATCACCAGAATTTTTTTTCTTAAAAAAATCCATTAATCCCATTACGTTTCCTCCTTAGTTTTTCTTGAATATGGAGGAAAGCTTAGCAAAGAAGCCGTTATTCGCAGTTAAGTCCATGAGAGGGATATCTTCTCCCATAATACGTTTACAAATATTCATATATGCTTTACCTGCTAATGCATCTGAGCCTACCAGAGGTTCCCCCTGATTGGTAGAGATTACAATCTGTTCATCATCTGGAACTGCACCGATTAAGTTTACAGCAAGGATATCTACTACATCATCAATAGACATCATATCTCCACGTTTTACCATGTCCATACGGATACGGTTTACAATTAAATCAGTACGTTTCAGTTCGTTTGCTTCCAATAAACCGATGATACGGTCTGCATCACGGATAGCGGAAACTTCCGGAGTTGTTACTACTAATGCTCTGTCAGCACCTGCTACAGCGTTTTTGAAGCCCTGTTCAATACCGGCTGGACAGTCTAACAGTATGTAATCAAATTCTTCTCTTAATTCGTCTGTAAGTTTTTTCATCTGTTCTGGTGTAACTGCAGTTTTATCTCTGGTCTGAGCAGATGGTAACAGATAAAGGTTTGGATAACGCTTGTCCTTAATTAATGCCTGTTTGATACGGCAGTTGCCTTCTACTACGTCTACCAGATTGTATACAATACGGTTTTCTAAGCCCATAACTACATCTAAGTTACGAAGACCTATATCTGTATCAATCAATACTACTTTCTTGTCCAATTTTGCTAATCCGGTTCCTACATTAGCTGTGGTAGTGGTTTTACCAACACCACCCTTACCGGAAGTGATAACTATTACTTCACTCATTTTGGTTCCTCCCTAAAAATTATAAATACTATATATTAATATCATTTAGTACTTCCTTACTTATTGGTTCAATATAGATGTTTCCATCTTCCACAAAAGCAATCTTTGGTTCCATAGCTGCTTTTTTTCTTCTCTTTTTGAATATGGAAGTGTCATCAGAACATCTTGCAATTCGGTCGCCAATTTTAATCTGCACAGGATTCATTTCCAGAGCAACAACAAACGCTCCTTCATTTCCATTACCTCCTGCGTAGGCAATTCCTTTTAAAGCACCTAAAACCACAATATTTCCTGTGGAAATTACGGTAGCACCCGGATTTACATCACCTAAAATAACGACGCTTGTTTCGGCTTCAAAGACCTGACCGGAACGCAAAGTTCCTTTGTAAAACTGTCCATCTTTCATTTCCATTTCCGAAACTTTATTTTCTACAGCATTTTTGAACACTTGTTCATCGAAAGAGCCGTTATCTACCACGCATAGGATTTCCATGCCGGAATTTTCGGAAATAATATTTAGAATAGCTCTTTCTTGCTCATCTGTCAATTCCCTGCCTTTAAAAGAAATTCCCATTTTGGCATTTTTGAAGAATTTTGCCGATTCTTTGAACTTTTTGCCGATATCGGAAAGTAATGTATCGAAAGGTACATCCTTATCCATATTGACAATAATGCCATATGCATTGCTTTTGATTACAACTGATTCTTTCACTTATCTCACCTCCATAGTTAATCACCGATTGTCTGACCATCCGGCACTTCGGCGGTTCCGCTTAAGATATCTTCGGTATCTTCTAAATTAAAGTAATATTTTAATACATCTCTACCAATTTCCACAGCATTTGAGGAAGTGTATCCGTAAGTAATACGTGTTGCTATGGAAATCTGCGGATTGTCATATGGTGCATAGCCAATAAATAGAGCGTGGTTGGCTCTGTTCTTATTTTGTTCTGCAGTACCTGTTTTTCCAACAACAATAAGCTTGTCTTCAATCTCTTTTAAGGCAGAGTAACCTGCTGCTGCCTGAGTCATACCGGATTTTACCGCCTGCCAAGTGGATGAGGCTAACTCTATCTGATTGTATACAGTTGGAGTAAAGTCTTCTACTAAAGTTCCATCAGCAGTTGTAACTTTATCTAATAGGCTTAAGTTATAACATGTTCCCTGATTTGCCAGAGTGGTTACATATCTGGAAAGCTGGGAAATGGTATAGTTGTGGGTACCCTGACCGATAGCGGAACGCAATGGATCGCTGTCGGAAATCTGTGGAGCTGTTTCCACAATTTCTAATCCGGATACTTCTCCCAGACCGAACATTTCTGCATATTTTGCAAGACGGCTCAAACCGGATTCTGTATCATATTTACCATTGTTTAAGCTTAATTTATAAGCCACTTCATTAAAGAAATAGTTACAGGAATTTTCCAAACCACCGATTACGTTAAGTGAGCCATGGCTTGCCGGATAAATCCAACATTTAACGGAAGGTGTAATTTTGTCATATTCACCAGTACAGGTAATATGTGTTCCAGTGGAAATTATCTGTTCTTCCAAGCCTGCTATTGCAGAAATTGGTTTAAAAGTAGAACCCGGAGCTGTCTGCTGCTGTGTAGCGTTGTTGTACAATGGTCTGGATAAATCATTTAACAGGCTGTTGTAATATTCGGAATCTACATTGTTTGCCAATAAGTTGTTATCGTAGCTTGGATAAGAAACTACTGCTAACGCTTCTCCCGTATTGACATCTGTTACAATACAAGAGGCAGAACATGGGTCCAAAGCTAATTGAGCCGGAGTAATTTCCAGTTTCTGTATTTTTTCTTTCATAAAGTTGTAGGCACTGATAGTACCATTATACAACTTATCTTTGTCTTCGTCATCCTGTGAAAGTACGCCTTGTTCATACAAAATATAACATAATTCTTTGCCGCTCACCAAATTTTGCGCAATCATATATTTAAATATTTTCTTGGTAAAGCTGCTGGCATTTCCCTGAGAATCTCTTATGGAAACACCATTGGTCAGTTGCTCCTGAATATAATTTAATAAAGCAGTATAAATTTCATCAGAATCGGAATATCTGCTTTCCACGGAAAGCTTTGTAATATCAATGCAATTTTCTTCAATTAAAAATTGCAGATAATCTTTTAAACCAATGGTTTCATTCTTCCATGCCTTGTAGGTTTCATGGTTTTTGTCAATATTATTTTCATCAATAACAGCATCATTATATTTGCCAAGCAATGTGGTGATGAAAGTTTCATACACCTGCATTTCTTCGCTGAGGGATTTATATGGTGTAGGTGTACTTGAATTTAATTCAGCCATAATCTGGCTAATTGCCTGATCACGTTTGGAAGTATAACTTGCAAGTACCTGCTTTTCTGCAGTTCCGGCATCCTCAGCTTCAAAATGAGAAGTTTTAATTACATTATTGTTAATTAATGCATAATAAACATCGTCGATTGGAATCTTAATGTCTTTTGCCTTCCCACTTTGGTTGTATGTCTTAGCATCGATAATCTTGGAGTGAAGAATACCTGCTAATTTCTGTTCAATAATATTGTATACAGCTTTTTGTAAATCAATATCAATAGTTAAATACAAGTCATTTCCGGCAACCGGTTCTTCTCGCTCTAACTCTTCTACTACTTTACCCATATTGTCTACAGCAACTAATTTGTAGCCTTTTTTACCCCGAAGAACGGATTCCATTTCCTGTTCAATACCTGCTTTACCCACCATATCTGTCATGGCATAGGAATCGTCTTCTTTTTTATAGGTTTCCAAATCTTCGGAAGAAATTTTTCCGGTATAACCGATAATCTGTGCCATGTAGGTGCTGTCCACATACTTACGCATGGTATTTTCTGCAATATCCACGCCCTGTAATACGTCGCTGTTTTCCAAAATTACTGCCACAGTTTCTTCTTTGACGTCATTGGCAACGGTGGTTGCCACAAACTGTTGGAACATGTTAAGACTCAACTGATATCTGACGGTGATTACTTTTAACAATTCTTCTTTTGAATAAGAAGAATCAATAATAAATGGTTTTTCTTTGTCATCGTCTTTGTAAGCACCCATGCCATAGCGTTCTGCCATGTAACCGATTAACTGTTCGGCAGAAGAATTTTTCTGGGTAAGTGTCAGCTGGTCTAGTTTAGCATAACCATAAACATCTGCAATAAAACGAAGTCTTGCAGTATCTGTTACGGTGTATTCATAAAGACCATTTTCTCCAATAATAATGTTAAAATCATTGACAATGGAATCACCATTCTCTTCAATAATTTTAATCAGTTTTCGAATGGTTTCATTCAGTTGCTGGTCTTTGTCTTTTCCTTCATATGTATCTTCAATGGTAACAGAATAAGCCAGTTCATCATAAGCTAACAGTTTCCCATTGCGGTCATAAATATTTCCACGGGTACTGGATATGGTCTGGCGTTTTTCAGTTTTTAACACATATTTATCTAAGTATTCCTCACCTTTTACAATCTGTAGGGTAAAAAGGCGTTCAACTAAAACGGAAAACAAGACAATAAATACTATAACTAGTACAAAAAGTCTGGATTTTACAACGCTTAGAATAAAATCTTTGATATCACTAAACAAATTTAGCCGCACTCCTTTTCTCGTCTTCTTCCAGTTTACGGTTGATTTTACGGATAATTCGATATAATACCAGTGTTACTACCACGGTATAAATCACTTCTGGAAAAATCACATTTTTAAAATAATACCAAGTATCAAATCTTCCTCTTAATAAAAATGAAAATACATAAATAATACAGCCGTAAATGAAGTCACTTCCGGTAATTAAAATCATCGGAAGTTTGATGTCATAATCATAAAACATATTTTTGAAAAATCCATTTACATATCCTATGTACATATAGATTAAGGTATAAAAACCATAAAACTCACTGAAAAATAAATCGATTAGCATTCCACAAAGAAAGCCCACATAGAGCCCCTCTTTTTTTCCTCGCATAAAGCCAAAGGAAGATGTGATTACAATTAAGAGGTTTGGAACTACACGGGTAAATTTAATTTCTTTGAAAACAGTGCATTGCAGTAAAAAGCATATAATAATTAGAATAAAAACGGTAATTTTTCGCTTCATTTTACTGCTCCATCTCCTTTTCTGTGCTGTTTTTCAATTCCAAAATAACCAGTACTTCTTCTAAATGAGCAAAATCCACGGCAGGACGAATGGTTCCTGACTTTGTAAGATTGTTGGAATCCATGGAAAGTTCATCTACATAACCAATTAAAATTCCCGGCAAATATTTGTCACTGATATTGGAAGTAACAATTTTTTCACCGGAAGTTACCTTATCTTCGTCATCTGTAAGCTTTGAAATAGAAATTTTGTTTTCATTCATTAACTGCAGGCTTCCGCTGACAATACAGTTATCTGAAGTGGCAAGCACCTGAGCTGCCACATTGCTGGAATCATCAATAATGGAAAGGACGGTGGCACTTTGAGGACTCACAGAGGTAACTCTGCCCACCAGTCCGCTTCCTGCAATTACGTTCATGTCTACTTCAATACCATCTTCGCTTCCCTTATCTATGACAAAGGTCTGAAACCAGTTTCCGGCATCTTTTCCAATGACTCTGGCCCCGACTTTTTCATAATCCGGATATTTTTCATCCAATTTATATAATTCGCGAAGGCGGCTTAATTCAAATTTATCCTGCTGTAAAATGTTGTTCTCAGTAGTTAATGCGTCTACCTGAGCTTTCAATTCTTCATTTTCTGCCATAACTTCTTTGAGATTCGTGAAATTATCGGACCAGCCACTGCATGCAGTACCAATTTGGTTGATTCCTTTTTGTAGTGGTATCAGGACATAACTTGCCACTCCACGTAATGGTCCTGCTGTGATGCTGGTGTTAAATGTCACCAAAATCATAGCAACACATATAACGGTGAAGAAAAGCAACACATATTCACTTGAAAGTGTAAATTTAGGTTTCTTTTTTTTCATTGCAATCCCTCAAATTTATTTATATAAATTGGTAATATCCTTAATATTGTATGCAAGATATTTGTAATCATTGTTATTAATGATTCTGGCAAGTCCTCTTGCTACACTTTCTGAAGGGTTTTCAGAAATATTTACATTTAATCCGGTAGATTTGGTAATTAATTCTGCCAGATTACGAATCTGGGCACAACCACCTGTTACATATACACCTGCTTTGATAATATCTCTGGCAAATTCTGGTGGAGTACGTTCTAAGATTACTTTTATGGAGTCCATAATTGTGTGTAATGGCTCTTTTAATGCTTCGAAAATCAAATCTGCAGGAATTTCCACTTCGATTGGAAGGCCTGTTACTACATCACGACCGCAAACCATCCCGCTTAAGCCGTTGTCTTCTTTGATTCCGCTTGCAAGTTCATGTTTGATGTGAGCTGCTGTCTTATCACCGATAATTAAATTGTAGTTTCTTCTTATCATATTCTGGATAGCTTCGTCTAACTTCACACCGCCAACTTTAATGATTTTACTGATTACCACACCACCGAGAGAAATAACGGAAATTTCAGTGGTTTCAGCACCAATATTTACAATCATAACTCCGGTAGCTTCATTTAAACCAACACCAATACCGGCTGCATCTGCAATACCTTTTTCAACAGCACAGATTTTCTTTGGTTTCAATCCGGAATTTTTAATTAAATCACCAAAAGCTCTCTTTTCTACTTCGGTTACGTCGGTTGGAACTGCAATATAGTAATCTGCCGGTTTGATATTATTATTGGTAGAAATTTTGATAAATTCATATAACAGTGCCTGCATATTTCTGATATTTGCGATTACACCGTCATTTAGTGGATAAGAAATATGGATGTTGGCAGGTGCTTTTTCATACATTTCATATGCTTCGTCACCGATTGCAAACATTGTTTTCTTATTACGGATTGCAAGCATATTCTTCTGATTGAGAATGCTGTCCTCTGCCATATTATATATTTTAATATTACTTGTTCCTAAATCTATTCCAAAACTGTTATTTGCCACTTTTCATGACTCCTTTCTCTATAATAAATCTTGTTCGGCAAAGCTGATATATTTATGGTCACCGATTATGATATGATCCAGTAGTTGAATATCCATCAGATTTCCTGCCTCTTTCATTCTTTTGGTTAATGCGATATCTTCCCGACTTGGCGTTGGATCGCCGCTGGGATGATTGTGAAGCAGAATGATATAAACTGCTTCCTGCTCCAGAGCTTCTATGAAAATTTCTCTTGGAGATACCAGTGAGGCATTGACTGTTCCTTTGAAGATTACTTTATCTGCAATCAGCCTGCTTTTGGTGTTTAGCATAATCAACATCATATGTTCTTGCTTTTTCATTCGAAATTCTTCCATATAATAGTTTGCTACACTTTTCGGTTGTCGAAAGCTCAATTTTGGCTGCTGCTCTGCTTTTGCTATTCTTCTTGCCAGTTCCGCAATACATTTTATCTGGATTGCTTTCACATGTCCAATACCGGAAATTTTCTTTAATTCTCGTAAGGAAAGCTGCTCGATATTTAGTATGCCCTGTTCGGCATTATTTTCACCAAGAATATTTTTGGCTAAGGAAAGCGCAGTCATTCCTTTGGTTCCGGTGCGGAGTATTACAGCTAACAATTCCGCGTCATTTAAGCTTTCTGCGCCATATGTTTCAAATTTTTCATATGGTTGTTCTTCTTTTGGTAATTCTTTCATTGTTTGTTGTTTTTTTAACATAAATATGTCCCCCCTTGTTTTCGCAGTGTTTCTCTCAGAACAAAACAAGGGTTATGTAGCTAAATCAGCCTATACACTATTATGGCAATTATAATACCAATAATACTTGCGATTGAAATTTTAATGGTCAGGCCAAAGGTAATTACAAGAATTCCCAAATCCAGTATTAACGGTGAGGAAAGTCCAAAGGTTTGTCCGTAATCAAGCCAGCTTAAAAATGAAACATTTGAAGCCAGAGTTCCGATAAATCCACCTAATACGACACCTGCTAACATTAATAAAAAACATGCCCACGAATTCTTACTTTTACTCATAAATTGCCCTCCAATTATCATTGTATTTCCTACAATAACTTCTTTTGTCACGCAAAAACAACAACATATATCATAGCACAAATGAAAGTTATTGTATACAATT
>CAYVCL010000023.1:0-39442 GCA_964450185.1 uncultured Lachnospiraceae bacterium
GGAAGGGATTGTATTTAGACTCTCAGGGGCTGTGCTTGGCATGCCACACTCGAATTTGCCACCAAATGTCAACTGGGACGGAGTGCTTCCCCGCTGGTTGATGGAGAGGGGCGGTAACCAGTTTTCATAAATTTCCAATGCGATCCTTCTTTATTGTGAATTAAGCCAGTGTAATTTTGTGGCATGCCAAGCACAGCTCATGCCAAGAACAAATGCTTCCCCCAAAGGCTGTAAACATACCCTCAGCCTTTGGGGGAAGCATTTGTTCTTGGTATGAGCGTACCTCCATCCACCAAAACCCACTCCTTACCCCACAATAAAAAATGGGAGCATCTCTGCTCCCAAGTATAACAATTCATTTTTTTTCATCTACCAAAATACATGATTACCAATTACTGTTCCTGAATATCCTGAGGATGTGGAACGGAAATGGGTTGCACTTCCAATGTAATTTACTCCTGACATCGCTGTCTGCGCTGCCTTGATGCAATCACTCTTAATTCCGCTTGCCAACACGCTGGTTAATTTACCATTGGTTGCCGGTGGGAACTGTCCCGGTGCGGTAATTACTCCGTATACAGAATTTGGATATCCACCGCTGTTTACACGATTTAAAATGACATTACCAACTGCCACTTTTCCTTCGAAGCTTTCATTACCTGCTTCGCACTGAATCATTGCTGCTAAAAGTGATATATCGTCTGTAGAAAGTGAAGTTGCTGCGCCTTTGGTTGCGCCTCCCTTTTCTACTTCTGCTTTTATTGCAGCCTGTGCAGCCATTTCTTCTTCAATGGTGACTGCAGAACCAAAAGAATATTTTACATCTACATAATCAAGGGATACATACCCCTGAGCATCATCATAATCAACTTTTATCCAGCCATCCTTAACTTCCTTGTCAGCAACTACTAAATTATCTTCTTCTGCCACAAGTCCAAGGACTGCTGCGTCTTCTTTTGCTTCTTCTCTGACTCTCAGAGTTTCTGTCTTGACAACCACAACAAGATTTCCTTTTGTGTCTGCCAACTCTTTTGCTAATTCGCCGTATACAATATACTCATCCTTTACATAACCAACAACTTCTCCGGATGAAATTTTTGTCCAGCCGTCTTTCTTTTCCAGAAGGGAACCTTTACAGCCTGCATATAATTTCCCAACTACGTCTGACTCTTCACTGGCTTCTGCACGAATGTTAAGGGATTCCTCTACATTTGCCAAAACCAATGTGTCCCATTCAACTGAATCTCCTGCTTGCTCTAGAACCGTATTCTCTGTTACCTCTACCGGCGCTTTTGTTACTGTTACTGTTTCTGTTACTGCTTTGTCTGTTTCTTCCTGTGCTGCTTCAACTGTTATTGCCGGAACTTCTACCTGTGTAACTACATTCTGTGTATCTGTAGCAACTCCCGCAAACGCTGTAAGAAACATAAATGCTGATGCACTAGACATCATCATGAGCAGTTTTCTGTGTCCTACTCTCATCATAGCCTCCTGCTTCGTTATAATTGAACTTGGTAGTAGATTTTTCAATCAATTCTTCAATTATACCAATTTTGTTACAAAAAGTTAAATTTTTGTCACGAATTGTTACAAACGAAATTCTAACAGAGGCAGGTTTTATTGTCAAGTTGACGAAAGAACGCAAAAATAGCCCCTTTTTATGTGTTTTTTTCTAAATGCCCTAAGAAAAATCCTGTTTCAATATGGAATAGTGCCAAAAATCAAGGGTCAATTTTAGTACAATTCGCCAATTAAGCAAACATGTGTTCTTTTCCTTTCGTGGAATATTCACAAATATGCCTTATCTTAAGAATTTCTTTCGAATTTCTTTGCTTTTTTCTTCCTTTTCCCAGTGTTTTAAAGGGTTTCCAGACGTCGCTGACGAAATGCTTCATACATTAAAATTGATGATGCAACTGCCGCATTTAAGGATTCTAACTGACCGCACATTGGAATTTTAACATACTTTTCGCAAAGAGAAAGTGCTGTTTCAGACAAACCGTTTCCTTCATTTCCAATGACGAATGCAGTACCTGTTTCATAAGAATACTTATCATAATCTTTGGATTCCATCAATGCTGCTCCATAAGTTACCACATTTTTTTCTTTCAGTTGTCTGAAAATTCGTGCAAATTCGTCTTCATTTTCCAAATATACAAAAGGCATCCGGTAAATGGAACCCATGGTGGAGCGGACTACTTTTGGATTGTAGATATCCACACAGCCTTTTGACATAATGATTCCTGTGACGCCTGCACCTTCTGCTGTTCGCATAATTGTGCCTAAATTTCCGGGATCCTGCAAATCTTCTAATATAAGAAGCAATGGATTTTCTTTTGCAAGAATCTTCTCCAGAGAATGCATCGGCTGTTTTACCACTGCAAGAATTCCCTGTGGTGTCTGGGTGTCGCAAATAGATGCAAAAATATTATCAGACACTACCTCGTATTTTACATCAATTAATTCACTTTTTAGTGAATTTTCGGCACTTTCTGACACGTATATTTCCTTTAAAAGCTCTTTTGGCGTTTCTTGAAATAAACGAGTTCCTTCTATTATAAAGAGTTTTTCTTCTTTTCTATATTTTGCTTTTTTTCTAAGATTCTGAATTGTTTTAATTTTTCCGTTAGAAGCACTAGTAATCATTCTTTTCACCTTTCATTATAGAAGTTTTCCGATACTTTTTTGAACAATTTTCACTGTGCCTTCGCCAAACTGCTGTGTCAACTGCTCTACCAACGTTTCATTTGCCAGTACATTCTTATTTTGAGGCAGACGTTTGATTGCCTTAATATCCTCCACGTAAATCACAACGCTGTCATTGCCGTCTGAGGATTTTATTGCTTCGTACAATTCCTGCTCTTTTTCCCCAAAACTTTCCTTGTTGTCAAACTTTATCCACAATTCCTTTGGGATTTCCTCAAAACCAATCATTTTTTCGCAGATTAACTTGGCGCCACGTTCTTCTTCCACATTCACTCTGCCTCGAATAAAGACTTTATTGTCTTCCACTAAAAGTCTTGCATTTTTTTCATAATCCCTTGGGAACACTACAACTTCCACAGAACCAACCATATCTTCTAACGTGAGAAATGCCATGGTCTGGTTGTTTTTCGTATGTTTGATATTTTTTGCGGTAATCATTCCGCCAAGGATTGCGGTTGCTCCTTCTGCCACCGCCGGTTCATTGGTTTCTTCGTTTAATATAAAATCTCTGGTAGTGTTTGTGGTATTTTTCTTCATAATATCCATGTAATTTTCCAGAGGATGACCGCTGATATAAATACCTAACACTTCTTTTTCGAATGCAAGCATAATTTCTTTTTCAAACTCAGGCACATCCGGCATGGTTATCTTATAGCTTTCTTTTTCTTCTTCCGGCGCCCAGTCAAACAAGGACATCTGTCCGGCAATATCATTTTTCTTGCCATTGTTTGCCGCATCCATCAGCTTATTATATATAAGAAGACATTGTCTTCGGTTGTGTCCTAAACTGTCAAAAACACCGGCTTTGATAAAGTTTTCCACCACACGTTTATTCACCGTTCCTCTTGGTGCCATCTTTTCAATAAAATCCTGAAGTGTGGCAAATTTCTTTGTTTCTAATCCGGAACGAATTTCTTCTATTTCTTTGATTACCGGCATCCCCACACCTTTGATGGCTGACAATCCAAAGCGGATACAATTACCGGAAACGGAAAAGTCATAGCTTCCCTCGTTGATATCCGGCGGCAGAATTTCGATTCCCATATTACGACAAGTCACAATATATTCTGACACTTTGCCCGGATTATCAATAACGGATGTCATCAACGCAGCCATATATTCTACCGGATAATAGTATTTTAAAAATGCTGTCTGATAAGAAACCACTGCGTAAGCCGCCGCATGGGACTTGTTAAAGGCATATTTTGCAAAATCTATCATTTCATCGTAAATTCTGTTGGCGGTTTTTTCGTCAATTCCATTGGCGATACAGCCCTTTACGCCTTCTGTTGCATTTCCATATACAAAGTTCTGGCGTTCCTTTTCCATGACGGAAGCCTTTTTCTTTGACATGGCACGGCGCACCAAATCGCTTCGTCCTAATGTATATCCTGCCAAATCCCTTACAATCTGCATAACCTGTTCCTGATACACAATACAGCCGTAGGTAGGCGCCAGAATCGGCTCCAACTGAGGGCAGTCGTAAGTAATGGCTGACACATCACTTTTTCCGCGAATATATTTTGGAATAAAATCCATTGGGCCCGGACGATACAAAGAAATACCGGCGATAATATCTTCCAGACTCTGCGGCTTTAATTCCTTCATGAATCCTTTCATACCGCCACTTTCCAACTGGAACACACCTTCTGTTTTTCCACTTCCGATGGATTCTAATACCTTCTTATCGTTGAAATCTATATGGTCGATATCAATGGACACTCCAAAGCTTTTTTTCACAAGGCGGACTGCATTCTGAATTACCGTTAACGTACGCAGCCCCAAAAAGTCCATTTTTAACAGACCTAATTCTTCGATGGTTGTCATGGTAAACTGGGTTGTAATAGTACCGTCAGAAGCTCTGGACAACGGCACATACTCGTCCACTGATTTCTGGCTGATTACTACACCTGCCGCATGCATGGAGGTATGGCGTGGCAGTCCTTCCAGACGTTTTGACATGTCTATCAGACGAGTTACCTGTGGGTCTGACTCATACAATTTTCGCAATTCCGGATTTTTCTGTAATGCCAAATCGATGGTAATATTTAATTCATTTGGAATCATTTTTGCAATGCTGTCTACATAGGCATATGGATAATCCAGAACACGCCCCACATCACGTATCACACCTTTTGCCGCCATGGTACCAAAGGTAACAATCTGCACCACCCGGTCTTTTCCATATTTTTCCACTACATAATCAATGACTTCCTGTCTTCTTTCGAAACAAAAGTCAATATCGATATCGGGCATGGATACACGCTCCGGGTTGAGGAAACGTTCAAACAGCAGGCTGTATTTTATCGGGTCAATATTGGTGATTCCAAGGCAATAAGACACAATACTTCCCGCCGCCGAACCTCGTCCCGGTCCAACCATAATATCATGCTCTCTGGCATAATTAATAAAATCCCATACAATAAGGAAGTAATCCACAAATCCCATGCCTTCGATAACGGACAATTCGTATTCTAATTTTTCTGCAATTTCTCCTGCATCTTTCGGATATCTCCGCTTTAAGCCCTCGAAGCACAACTTACGCAAATATTCCTGAGATGTCATATTATCCGGCACATCGTATTTGGGCAGCTTACGCACGCCAAATTCTATTTCTACATTACAGCGTTCTGAAATTTTATAAGTATTTTCCAACGCTTCCAAAGCATATGGAAATAACTGCGCCATTTCTTCTGGGGATTTTACGTAATACTGTCCGCCTTCGTAACGCATTCTGTCTTCATCTTCTAATTTTTTGTTGGTTTGCAGACACAACAAAATATCGTGAGGTTCTTCATCCTCCCGATAGGTGTAATGCACGTCGTTGGTCGCAACTAACTCGATGCCCGTCTTTTTACTCAATCCCAACAGCTTCTGGTTCACAAAACGCTGCTCCGGAATTCCATGGTCCTGCAATTCCAGAAAGAAGTTCCCTTCTCCAAAAATCTGTTGGTATCTTAACGCTGCTTTTTCCGCTTCTTCATCTCTGCCTCTTGCAAGATTTCTCTGTACTTCCCCTGCAAGACAGGCGGAAAGTGCAATAACTCCTTCATGATATTTTTCCAGCACTTCCAAATCCACACGAGGTTTATAGTAAAATCCGTCTACAAAACCTTTCGACACGATTTTCGTTAAATTTTCGTATCCTTTGTTGTTTTCTGCCAATAAAACCAGATGATAATATCTGTCTTCAGACTGGCTGTTATCTTTATCAAATCTTGAGCCCGGTGCCACATAAACTTCGCACCCTAAAATCGGCTTAATTCCCGCTTCACGCGCCGCTCTGTAAAAGTCAATCACTCCATACATAACACCATGGTCTGTAATGGCGGCTGCATTCATGCCAAGTTCTTTCACTCTTGCAACATATTCTTTTATTTTATTGGAACCATCCAACAGACTGTATTCCGTATGAACGTGTAAATGTGTGAAGTTCATGATTTTCTTCCTTTCCATCGTTAATCTCTCTATAGGAAACAAGCCATTTCGGTTATTTTCACTACAGCTTTAATCCAATTATGTCTTTCTTTCGCGACAAAATCACGTCGCAGCTTAAATTCATAAGCCCCGGCAATTTATATGCCACTTCTGTTAAAAACAAGTCCATTTCTTCTTGATTCGCCGCCACGGTATGAACGTGCAGCTTATTTTTTCCAGTCAACTGATAAATTTTTGTAACAACATCATTTTTATCTAAAATATCAATCACTTCCAGCAAATTCCCCGGTGCCACTTCCACCTCAAGATAGGCTGAAACCGAATTATTAATTTTCAACGGATTTACAATAATAGTATACTGCTCAATGATTCACTCTTTCTCCAGCGCATCAATACGCGCCTTCACAGCAATACGAGAAAGATTCACTTCCTTAGCAATATCCACATATGACATTCTGGCATTTTCCGTTAACAGTGATACAATCTTTTTATCAATTTCATCCAAACCATCCAAATACATTCTGTTTCCTCCTGCACGGTTGATACCCACTCATAATCTCTTTTAACATGATAGCAAACTTACCGGACATCGTCTAGGGAAAATTTCAATGAGGGAATTTAAGTTGTTGGATTCCCGGACGCCCCACCACTTTCAAAAAGAAAGTTGCAACTTTCATATTGACACGTCCCTACTCATCTGATACAATACACTCAACAAAAAAAGTCACATTCAAGACAATGAGGTCTGTTGTAAGGCATTTTGATTGCTTTGCAAACAGGCTTTTTTTGTTACTATGCATAGGAATTTCCGGAAACGCTACTAGTTAATTTTATCAGAATGAAGGAAATGTGAGGAATGATTATGAAAAAGAAAATAGTGACAATTTTACTGACTGCTGCTATGACTGCTACTTTGCTTACAGGTTGTGGCGGTTCGGATACACAGACGACGGATACGGAAACTACAAAAGATACCGAGATTACTACTACGGAAACTTCCGAAACTCCGGACGCTGAAAGTGCCTCTGACTATCAGTTGCCGGCAGTAGTTTCTAAGGATAACAAAACAGTTGATTTGCTGGAGGATTACGAGATACTCCAAACCGAAGAAGACGGCTCTTACGAAAGTAATTATTTTCTGGGAACCAGTGTAGATACTGTTACCTGGGGACGTTTGCCTAATAAGGATTCTGAACCGGTACTTACGGTTGAATCCGGCTCTACGGTTACCATTGATACTTTATCACATGAAGGTATTTTGGAAGATCAGGGAAAAGATCCACTTACTTATTTTACCAGCAAAGGTGTTTCAGAAGATATGATTCTGGATGATGCTTTGGAAATCGCCGCTTCTGATTTACCACATAATTTTGACGAAGACGGTCCTCATGTCATTACAGGACCAATTTATGTTGATGGTGCCGAAGCCGGTGACATATTAAAAGTAGAAGTTCTGTCACTGACACCCCGTGTACCATATGGAGTTATCTCCAACCGCCATTACAAAGGCTGCCTTGTAGATGAATTTCCTGAAAACGAAGGACGTCTGGAAAATCCGGGTGCAGACAATCCGGAAGCCTACAACAACGTATCCATCTTTACCCCGATTAAAAAGGTGGGAAGTGACTACTATGGCTATCTTGATGACGGAAATGGTTCTGAATTAACTTTCAAATTAAGTCCATTTTTAGGAACTATGGGTGTTGCTGCCAATTCTTCTGAAAAGGCAAGTACTGTGCCACCTACCAGACTTGGTGGTAATCTGGATATCAACGAACTTGGTGTAGGAAGTACTTTATATCTTCCAGTTGATGTGGATGGTGCTTTGTTCTACACCGGCGATCCTCATTTTGCTCAGGGGGATGGCGAAGTTGCATTAACTGCATTGGAAGGTTCTCTCCGTGCTACGGTTCGCTTGACAGTTATTAAAAACGGCACAGAGGAAGTTCCTGGTGATAATACCGGATTTGATATGGCATTTGGTGAAACAGAAAATTACTGGATTCCAATTGGGTTAAATGAAGATTTAGATGAAGCCATGAAAATGTCTGTGCGTGAAAGCATCGACTTCCTTTCTGAAGAATTTAGTCTGGACCGTGCCTTAGTTTACGCTTATCTCAGTGCCGGCACAGATTATGAAGTTTCTCAGGTAGTTGATAAAACCAAAGGAATTCACGCTTTAATAGAGAAGACAGATTTCTCTCCTTATATCACCACTCAGTTAAAAATTGGCGAAAGTACTTTCCCGGTTATCACCATCGATGAGTCTTATTATGTGGAAGCCGAACCGGTACTTGCTGCTTTGGGTGCTGAAGTAACAAAGGATAATAATACTTATACTATTAAATATGAAGATATTTCTTATGAGTTAAGTGCAAACTCCAATATATATGTAACACCGGAGGGTAATAAAATTATGGATTTATCTCCGGTTTACCAGAATGACAGCTTATACGTTCCGGTATCCTCTTTCTTAAATATCTTCGAAATTCCATTGAACTGGAGCAGTGCAAATGGCACAGTAACAGGTACTTTGGGATACTAAACTGAAATTTTTCTTCCTATTTAATATAAGCACATAAAATTGAACCGCCCCCACAAAGTGAAGCCTTGTGAGGGCGGTCTGATTTTACATGCCTTTTTTACATTTTATTCCTGAGTTCCTGCCTCAGCCATTTCCAGCATGGATACGGACACTTCGTTGATAAGTTTATTATCACCAATTACCATATCTATGCTTTCCTTATATACATTAATCGTATCGGTAATAGATGTGACCGAATTTCGGTTGGCTTCTGAAAAATCTGCCATTTCGGAAATTTTTGATTTTAAATTTTCGAAAATTCCTTCCATCTGCTGAATACTTGAATTTTGCTCCTCGATATCTTGATATAAAGAACCAAAATGGTCTGTCAGATGTTCAAAGTTTTCTGCAAATCCTTGCAGGCTTTCAATGGAATCCTGAATGGCTTCTGTACTGTCGGTTAACTGATTCGTAGTTTCGTCAATTCTTCTCTGCATGGTATTTACAACTTCTACTACCTGTGAAGAACAACTGTTACTGTCTTCTGCCAAATCTTGAACCTTCGAAGCAACTACCGCAAAGCCGGCACCTGCCTGACCTGCTCTTGCCGCTTCGATCGAAGCATTCAATGCCAGCATATTGGTTTTGGATGCAATTTTCGTTAACTGTTCCGTCACCTGAGTTATCTCATAAATTTCATTCTGCAGAGTACCAAAAACTTCACTTGCCATTTTTACTGTATTTTGTAAAGCTTCCATCTTTTCTGTCATTTCCTGCATGTTCTTTTTATTACTGTTCAAAGAGTTTTCTACTTTTTTCACTTCTACATTCAGTGAATTAATCTGTCTTTCTGTTGTCTGCATTTTTTCCTGCACCACTTCAAAAGCCTGTACTACTTCTACCGTTCCCTGAGTGATGCTCTCTGAACCGGATTTCATATCATCTGCACATGCCTCTAAGCGCTCGTTAGCTTCTTCTAACTTTCCGATTCGACTTGCAGAGGAATCACAATTCTGCTGTAATTCTTCTCCCGCCTTTTTCAATTCCGCTATGAGTTTTTCAGCCTCCTCGGCTCTTTCCTGGCCGATTTCGATATAGGAACGTCCTCTTTTAATTACCATATATATGGTAACCGCTCCTACCGTAAACATACCTATACACATTATATACTGTGGCAATGGATCTGCCTTTTCCGGATGCAATACATAGGAAATTATTAGGATAATATCAATCAGCACCATCTGAACCAACGTATATTTAGGCACCAGATAAAGTCCCGATATTCCTATTACTGCCAAATATAGTGGAAAATCATCACTGTAATATGCCCCACTATTCAACGAGATACAAAATACTAGAAACACAATGCAAATACAGATTGCAAACTGCTGTTTTTCCCGGTTGACGTTACATTTTTTCATCACAAAAACCATGATTGAAAAAGCTATCAGACAAACACCAATAACAACTGCCCCCCGCCATGTTTGTCCAATCAGGTTTTTCAAGAAAAATAATGTTGCAACTGCAAAAACTGTAACCATCATATTACGGAATATGATGTGTTCTGCCACCGGTTTTTTGTTAACTTTGCCGTCTTTCCCCATAAAAACACCTTCCCTTTTGTACATTATGTTATAATTATATCGCACATTTTTGCCAAATGCAATTACAGATAGAGAAACAGACCTTAAAAATTTACGGCATTAAATTTTCGTAAAAAATAGGATAATGTAAGCAAAAATGATATAATGTTTTGAGTATGTCTAATAATTAATTGAGGAGGAAAAGAAATGTACGATTGTGGATTTACAAAGGAAAATAACTGGTTTCGGTATCGGGCGGCTGCAATTATCATCGAAGATGGCTGTGCTCTTTTTGCCAGCAACCAAAGAGATGATTATTACTACTCCATCGGCGGTGGGGTTCATATGGGAGAAACTGCCAAAGAAGCCGTTCTTCGAGAAGTATATGAAGAAACAGGTGTTCATTATGAGATTGATTATCTTGCAGTGATACACGAGAACTTTTTTAACAATAATACCGGAACTTTAAATACTCTTGACTGTCATGAACTTAGTTTTTATTACATGATGAAACCAAGAGGAACAAAAGAATTAAACAGCGATAGTATAACTGCTTATGGCGATAAAGAGCTTATGCACTGGGTTAAGTTGGAAGACTTGGATAAGGTTACTGCTTTTCCTACCTTCTTAAAAGATTACTTAAGCAAGGAGCATACAGGTGTTGAGCACATTGTAACGGATGAGCGAATTACAAAACAGGCTCCGGATGACTGGGAAAGACTCTATACTGCTGCCAAAAATGTAATCAATCCGAGAAAAATTTCTCCATTCATTGAAGCCGGTGGCGTTGGTGTTGCCATTATGACTAAGGCTGGGAATATTTACACAGGAGTGTGCATTGATACTGCCTCTACACTTGGAATGTGTGGAGAACGAAATGCCATAGCAAACATGATTACCAACGGCGAGAGTCAGATTGCAAAAATTCTAGCCATCGGACCAGATGGAAAAGTCGGTGCCCCATGTGGTGCTTGCCGGGAATATATGATGCAGTTGGATAAGAATAGTGGAGATATTGAAATTCTTTTGGATTTTGAAACAAGAAAGACAACTACTTTAAAGGAACTTATTCCTGACTGGTGGGGAACTACCAGATTTGAGGAAACGCTATAAAATACAAGTATTTTGCATTTAAGAAAGGGTATGTTGAATTTTCTTCAACATACCCTAAAGTACTTAAAAGTGTCGATTTTACTGATTTTTGATTAACCGAAGTATCTCTTTAATAATCCTTCAAATGCCTTTCCATGTCTAGCCTCATCTCTAGCCATTTCATGAACTGTATCATGGATAGCGTCAAGGTTAGCTTCTTTTGCACGTTTTGCAAGGTCAAATTTACCTGCAGTAGCACCATTTTCAGCATCTACTCTCATTTCCAGGTTTTTCTTTGTGCTGTCTGTTACTACTTCACCTAATAATTCAGCGAATTTTGCTGCATGTTCAGCTTCTTCCCAAGCTGCTTTTTCCCAGTATAAACCGATTTCCGGGTATCCTTCTCTATGTGCCACTCTTGCCATTGCAAGGTACATACCTACCTCGGAACATTCTCCTTCGAAGTTAGCTCTTAAATCTGCAAGAATATCTTCACTAACACCCTTTGCTACTCCTACTACATGTTCTGCTGCCCATGTTTTTTCTGCTGACTGTTCTGTAAACTTTTCTGCGGAAGCTTTACAGATTGGGCAAGCCTCTGGTGCTGAATCTCCTTCGTGAACATATCCACATACCTGACAAACGTATTTTTTCATGATAAAATTCTCCTTTCAAATATAAAAATTAATTTGGTTTACAATTTTCACAACATCCGTAAAAATATGCCACGTGGCCCTCTACGACTCCATTAAAATTAGCATTCGCTTTTTCATTAATTTCATCGATACTCTCCATTTCAAGGTCCATCACACTTTCGCACTTTTTACAGATAAAATGATAGTGTGGGAGAGGATTTCCGTCAAAGCGGTCAGGTCCATCTCCAGTTGATATTTTCATGATCTCACCCCGCTCTGAGAGCAGTGACAGATTACGATAGACTGTTCCAAGACTAATATTCGGATACTCTTTCCTCACATTGGTGTATACAACATCAGCAGTAGGATGATCCTTTCTAGTCATTAGGAAGTTTTTTATTGATTCTCTTTGTCTGCTGTACTTTAATTGTTGCATTTGTTTTAATCCCTACCCTTCTGTAGAACAGCTATCAATAATAGTAATGATTACTATTTCATTATATTCAAGAACCTAATCTTTGTCAACTACTTTTTTCGATTAATTTTTCTTTTTCTTTTCGAGTCAGTTGTTTTATCTCATATTCCCTGCGCATTGCTTCCTGTTTTGTTTCAAAACTTTCGTAATAGCGCAATACTACAGGCAGACGGGAACGGGTATATTTCGCACCTTTTCCTGAATTGTGCGCTTTTATTCTCCGCTCTAAATCTGTCGTCCATCCCGTATATAATGTTCCGTCTTTACATTCAACTATATATGTATAATTCATAAAATCACCTTACCGTTATTTTACGGCAAGGTGATTTCCCTGTAAACATCAAATATTTAGTTTAAATAATCCATTGGATTAACGGATGTTCCATCTTTTGTTAACTGAAAATATAAATTGCTGCCTTCTTTCATATAGTAGCGGGAAGGATCGCTTATGCTTCCCAGTACTTCTCCTGCTTTGCAGCTATCTCCTTCTTTTACGGTAATATCTTTTAACTGTCCATAGATTGCCTGATATCCATTTCCTAAATCTACGGTTATGGTATTTCCTGTTTCATCCAGATTTTCTATGGATACTATTTTTCCATCTGCCGCCGCTTTTACACTGTTTCCGGTTTCGCATCCTATAATCAATGCCGGATTGTATTTGTATTGGTCTAAGGTTGCGAAATATACTGTGCTGTCCATATTGTAATTCATAATTACATTTCCCTCTACCGGCCAGGAAAGCTTTTGTTCTGCTGTAAAGTTAAGCTCTGCTTTGCTGCTTTCGTTCACTGCAGATGTAGACATTACTTCTGCGGTTTCATCTACACCTTTCGATTCTTCCTGTGGTTTAACTTCCTCTTGGGTTGTATTTTCTTTGGTTGTGTTTTCCTCTGTTGTCTGGGACTGTTCTGTACTTTCTGTGGCTTTTGAAGCTTCTCCGTCTTCTTCTGCCCCTTCTCTGGTGCTTTTGGAAGATTCTTCTTTGTACTCGTCTGTGGCGTCCATTACATTGTCCATGCCAAATTCGCTTCCTGTTTCTTCCTGCTCTGCCTTTGCTACCTTTTCATTTTCCTGTACTGCCTGCGCCGTTTTATTTTCATCTACTTCACTTAAATCTACATATCCAGAACTGTCATTGGTACCGAAATTCCCCAATGCATATGCCCCCGCCATGGTTGCTGCTGCGGTAAAAATAAGTGTAAATGCTGCGGCAAGTTTTTTATTTTTGTTCATTCCTATCACCTCAGTAATAGTCTTAACCAAATCTGTAGTTTTATTCACTGATAAATTCTATATTTTTGAAATAATAGCTGAGAATGGTTTGATAGTCATCTCCGTTCTTTGCCATTTCGTTGGCGTTAAACTGGCTCAAGCCAATGCCATGCCCCAAACCTTTTGTGGTAATTCTTATTTTCCCGTCCACTTCGTCTAATTCAAAACAGGCTGAGTTCAACTCCAAAATCCGGCGAAATTCTTCTCCTGCCATAACGTGGTCACCGATTTTGATTTTTATTCCATACCCGGCGTCATCCTCCCCACATGTTATCTGGGACATCAAATCCTCCGACAATTTTTCGCCTCCCAAAGCTGCCGACAGTTTTTCTGCCATTTCCTTTTTGTCAAACATCGTAACTTTTATATAATTTTCCGATAAAATGTCATAGGGATTTTCCACCTGCTGCAGGTAGGGGTAATCTTCGCTGTGATACACCTGATTGCCATTGCGGCTGTTTCCATTGCTTACTGCGTGATAGGAGGGTTCTATGTACTTACCTTGATATTTCATTACAATTCCACTTGTTTCCTCTGCTGCCTTTTTATATTTTTCGTAATATTCCTGCATTTTATGATAACCCCAGACCTTCTCCATTTCACTTAAACTCATATACTGGGATAAATGTTTCGCCTCTAAATTTGTGATGCCCTGTTCTTCCATCATCTTATATATTTGTGTGCGGACAATAACTGCCTGTGCTTTTAACATTTCCGGTTCATTGGAAGCTGATATCTGGGCTGCCAGTACCCCCGGTACAAATACTTCCACATCGGTATCCGCCGTTTCTGCCGTTGTTGCCAGAAATGCATCTTCCGCCTGCACATCGCTGTGCAAAAGCATTACACATACATAAGGAAGAAACAGTATAATAATTAGAAATGCCATGGCAAATTTTATTTTTTCTTTCAACCGGTTGCTCCCCCTTTTTTCTGATACTTAGTATATATATTCAATTTTTTTGACTTCATTCCTGTTTCTTGCTTTTTGTATTGAATTGTGCTATATTGGCAAGCATATTATATGGTTTATTCTGTTAATTGGTTGCCAGAACGCTCCCAAGTAGTATCACTTCTCACCGTGAGGACAGAGAGTATGTGAACTGCCCTCACGGCGAGAAGTGATACTGCTTGGGGGCTGTGCTTGGAAACAGTTGCACAGAATAAAATAGAATATTGCATTTAATTAAGTGAGTGATTGAAGGAGGTTTTTGTGTGAGGAATTTGACGTTGATGACGGATCTTTATGAATTGACTATGATGCAGGGATATTTTAAATCCGGGAATCAAAAAAAAGTTGTTTTTGATGTGTTTTATAGGACGAATCCTTCTGGTAGTGCTTACGCTGTTATGGCGGGATTGGAGCAGGTAATCGAGTATATTAAGGGGCTTTCCTTTTCGGAGAATGATATTGCGTATTTAAGAGGGACTGGAATTTTTGAGGATGATTTTTTGGAATATTTGGAACAGTTTAAATTTTCAGGAAATATTTATGCAATTCCGGAAGGAAGTGTAATTTTTCCAAGAGAGCCTTTAATGAAAATTGTGGCTCCTGTTATGGAAGCCCAGTTGATTGAAACCGCCGTGTTAAACATTATTAACCATCAGTGTCTGATTGCCACCAAAGCATCTCGTGTTGTGTATGCCGCCAAGGGGGACGGGGTTATGGAATTTGGTTTACGGCGTGCACAGGGACCGGATGCCGGTATTTATGGTGCCAGAGCAGCCATGATAGGTGGATGCGTGGGAACTTCCAATGTTTTAGCCGGAAAGCTTTTTCATGTTCCGGTGAAAGGAACTCATGCACATAGTTGGATTATGAGTTTTCCGGATGAATATACTGCTTTTAAAACTTACGCTTCCTTTTATCCTGACGCCTGCATTTTACTGGTAGACACTTATGACACTTTAAAATCCGGAGTGCCAAATGCCATTCGCGTTTTTCAGGAAATGAAGGATGCCGGTATCCCACTTACTTTCTACGGTATTCGTCTTGACAGCGGTGACTTGGCATATCTTTCTAAAAAAGCGAGAGCTATGTTAGATAAAGCCGGCTTTACTGACGCTGTTATCTCTGCTTCCAGCGACCTTGATGAATATTTGATTGACAGTTTAAAAACTCAGGGGGCTGCTATTACTTCCTGGGGCGTGGGAACGAATTTGATTACCAGTAAAGATAACCCTTCTTTTGGTGGTGTGTACAAAATTGCTGCGGTAGAATCCGACGGAAAATTCCTTCCTAAAATTAAGCTTTCTGAAAATTCCGAAAAAATTACCAATCCGGGAAATAAAAAAATTTATCGGGTATATGAAAAGGAAAGTGGAAAAATCAAAGCGGATTTAATTACCTTAGAAGATGAAATTATTTCTGAAGATGAAGATTTACTTTTGTTTGACCCATTAGAAACCTGGAAAAAAACTTTGTTGAAAGCAGGAAGCTTTTCTCTCAGGGAAATGTTAGTGCCTGTTTTCCAAGATGGTGTTTGTGTATATTCTTCCCCTGATGTGATGGATATTCGGGAATACTGTTTTCAGGAACTGAATACCCTTTGGGATGAAAGCCGCCGTCTTGTGAATCCACATCCGGTTTATGTAGATTTGTCAAAACAACTGTATCAATTAAAAACAGAACTGTTAGGAAATATAAAATGATGGACAGAAATGGGGCCGCAATTTTGAATCGCAGCCCCATTTCTTTACTGTTCCATCTGTTTTCCTAAAAATCCCGCTGCTGAAGCTGCCAGCTTTTTCTCTGTTTCTCCTGCTTTATCCGACTTATCTTTGCTTAATAGAATTACTGCACCAATAGCATCCCCTTCCGCAATAATCGGGCAGATGACCTGACTCTGGAATTCTTCACTTCCATTTTCCACAATATTAATAAATGCTTTGTCACCTACATGCGCTATCACCGTTTCTCGGTTCTGTATGATTCTCTCTAAAGCAGTTCCTAAAGGTTTGTTCATAAATTCTTTTTTAGAACCGCCTGCCACAGCAATAATCTGATCCCTATCTGCAATGCACACCACATTTCCTGTCGTCTGCGCTAACGTATCTGCATACTGTTTCGCAAAATCTCCTAACTCTCCGATTGGCGAATATTTTTTTAAAATAATTTCGCCTTCTCTGTCTGTAAAAATTTCCAGAGGATCGCCTTCTCTTATTCTGAGTGTTCTTCTAATCTCCTTCGGCACAACTACCCTGCCCAAGTCATCTATTCTTCTTACTATTCCGGTTGCTTTCATGTTGATTTTTCCTCCATTTTCAGATATTACAATTTTTATAACCTACTTTTGCAGCAGATTTTCATTAAATATTAACTGCTTAATATTTCTGATTCTAGTATCTGTAAATGGTGGGATTTTATACCTTAAACAACCTCCTCTTTTTTCTTTTAATTTTTTGCAACCGGATATCTCCTATCTAGCCAGCGTTTAGGAGTCAAAACAAATCCATTAGATCCTGCTTCACTTTTAATTGCCTCGAATTCGAGGCAATTAAAATTAGGATTATAAAGGTTCTCCCACAATCCCATAAAGGCGACATTGATAACTTCCTTAACACCTTTCCTCATTCACATCTGCCCTTTCTATTCCTCCAACGTAACCTTAACCTTTTTCCCCATAGCCGCTGCAATGCGAACAAGCATTTCCAAAGACGGATTGTATTTTCCACCTTCAAATCTTGTAATATTCGGTCTTGCTATTCCTGTGGCATTTGCTAAATCCTGTTGTGTCATACCAAGCTCCTTACGGCACTGCACATAAGCTTCTACTACTTCATTCTTTGTTTCGCTCTGAATAGTTTCAATTAAAATTTGTTCATTTTCCAAATTGATTATATAATCCATATTTGCCATGTTTTCACCTCTTATTGTATTAAATATGATACTTTATTTTATAGTATCATATTTAATACTTTTATGCAAGAGTTAATAACACATTTTCTTGAAATTCGCCTTTAAAGCATCATATACGCTCTGCCTCATTTCCTCTGCCTGTGTACGCACACTTTCTTGATACATTGCTCTGCTTTCATCGTATTCTGTATCATCCTTATATTTATATAAAATTCCTCTGGAAGAACTTATAAGTGCCCCTAAGCCGTCTTCATTAAAGCAGGAAACTACATCTCCTGCATTTCCTCCTTGTACTCCATAGCCCGGAACAAGAAAATAATTCCTTTTCATATGCTTTCTCAAAATACGTGCAACCTCAGGAAATGTTGCTCCCACAACTGCTCCTATAGAGGAATAGCCACTTTCTCCAACATATTGGCTGCCGGTTTCATTTAAATATTCTGCCAACCAATCACTCACTGTAATTCCTTGTGAATTGACTGCTTCTGCAATTTCTTTAGAGCTTGGATTTGATGTTCTTGCTAACACAAATATTCCTTTGCTTTCCTGAATTGCCGCATCTATAAACGGTTTTATGCTGTCCGTTCCCAAAAATGGCGATACAGTCATAAAGTCAGCATTAATAGTCCCATCTTTTGCAAGATGAGCGTATGCATATGCCCTCGCTGTATTACCTATGTCATTTCGCTTGCAATCATCTATAACTATCAAGCCTTGTTTTCTCGCATATTCTGATATTTGTTCAAATACTCGAAAACCCTCTGCCCCATAAACTTCATAAAATGCCATTTGTGGTTTCACTGCAACTACAATATCTTTCACTGCATCAATCACATCTTTTGCCCATTCTAAAATACTTTCCGATTTTGATAGGAAATCCTGTTTGTACACGTCCGGAAGTAAATCCCACTCCGGGTCAAGTCCTACAATACAAGGATTTTTCTTTCTGATAGTTTCACTGACTACTCTATCAATTATCACTTTACATTCCTCCGTACTTTTCCTGATACTGTGTCATATGAGCAAGATAATCCGCACTGGAAACCACACCACTTTTCATTGCGCCAACAATATCCTGTAACATCACCACCGAATAGAGTTTTACATTAAATTCATCTTCAATATAGCTTCTCGCTGTTTTTGACAAATGGTCACCTTTTTCTGTTCTATCCACAGATACAATTACGTTTATTTCACTATTATGTACAATATTTCTTAATTTTTTTATGGTATTGCACAATGTTTTTCCGGATGTTAAGGTATCTTCAATAATTGTTATCCTCTTATTTGGTTGTATTTTTGTCCCGATTTCATTTCCAATATTATATTCCACATCTTTTCCGTATCTTTCAAACAGAACCATACTAGTCGCCATCAAAAGGGGAACTGTTCTATTTGTGCTGCCATATAAAATGTCACAACAAATATTATTTTCTATCATGCATTCTGCATAGAACCTTCCAAGTTTTGTGATTTGAGAAGCAGATTTATAATTTGAGGTGTCTATATAATATGGGGAAATTCTTCCACTCTGTAGCGGGAACTCTCCAAACTTTAGTACTCCATTATCCGCCATAAAGCGAATAAATCGTTCTTTATAATTAAGCGCATCTAAACGATAATGAAACAATTCATCCATTGAAATTCCAAAATATCTCGCAATAATCGGAAGCAACTCAATGTCCGGCGCCGAAATACCAGCTTCCTCCTTTCAATAGTTACTATAAACTGATTTGAAAGACTCTTCCATCATCCATTTTTATAAATTCATACAACTGTTGGTTGAATTTTCGCCTATTTATCTCTAAATTATTTTATCTGTTTATTTGCTTCTTTTTCAATCTGTTTAATACCTTTCTTTGGAGTTGGTAAATCTTCCGGCATTGTGCCACCAAGTTCCGCAATGGTTTTACGCACCTTTTTTCCAACTTCAAAATGGACGCCTCCTGCTTCTTCTTTTCCCTGGATATTCTCTCTACGCAATTTTTCATCTGTTTGCGTTGCCCTAAATAAATTAGCAGCCAGTTCTGTACTCCCCATATAATCAAGTATTTGCTGGGATTTATTCAATCCTTTTCTTGCATGTATCTCCTTTGCTCCAAGTCCACCATAAAGTCCCTGATATCCTCTATTTTGAAATATTGCATAGTCTATTGGCTCAATTACCCCTGCATTCCTTGCTGATTCAGCTAATAATTTATTATGCTCTTTTATTTCATTTCTAATTGCTAATCTTTTTTGTTCCTCATTAAGTTGTTCATAATTTTCTATCACTTCCTGTTGCCTTGTTTTAACGGCAAAGTATGTCTGTCCCAGAGCAATAATTTCTTTTCTGGAATCACCATTCATGACAATTAAATAGCAAGCATATCTCGATAATCGATAACTTTTAACCCTCCTATATGCACCACTCCCTATCAGAACCATTTCGCTGGCATGAGCGAAATGGTCCCCTATCTCATTACCACTCTTTTCACACGCCCTCATCGCCCTTTTAATAACAGGCTCAAATTTATTGTATTCTGTATATTCCAAACATTTTTGTAATTCTCTTGCATACCAAAATTCCTGTCCGTATTCATTAACATGTTTTATACGTTCAAATACTTCTTCACTGTACAATCTAATATCTGCCATATACACTCCTCCCTTCTTAACATTAATTTCCAACTACATATCGCCTATAAAAGTTCCATATAAATATTCTCGCCGTATAAAATACGATACTTTTTTGTTATTGTATCATATTTTACACTTCTATACAAGTATAAATATTCGTCCACCTTCAAACTCCAAAACCTCCACCCACAAACATTAGCCCTCAACTCTAACATCTGCAAATGGAGGTTTTTCTACTCACTCTAGCGCCCAAACTCACTACAATTTCTTCTCTATTTCCTCAATAAGAATCTTCAATGCCTGAATTCGTGCGTATTTTTTGTCATTGGATTCCAGAATGTGCCATGGAGCGTGTTCTGTGCTGGTTTTTTCAATCATTTCATTGATTGCTTCCTCGTACAAATCCCATTTTTCCCGATTTCGCCAGTCTTCATCGGTGATTTTCCACTGCTTTTCCGGTGTGTTTTGGCGGTCTGTAAAACGTTGTAACTGCACGTCTTTGTCAATCTGTACCCAGAATTTTACAACGATTGCACCCCAGTCTGTCAATTCTCTTTCGAACTCATTCATTTCATTATAGGCACGTTTCCAATCGTTTTCACTGCAAAATCCTTCTAAGCGTTCTACCATGACACGCCCATACCATGTACGGTCGAAAATGGCAATATGTCCGGTTTTGGGCAGACGATTCCAGAAACGCCACAGATAATGTCTTGCCTTTTCGTGAGGTTCCGGACTGGCAATCGGATGTACCTCAAACCCTCTTGGGTCCAGCGCACCGGTAATTCGTTTGATATTTCCGCCTTTTCCTGCAGCATCCCAGCCCTCATAGGCGATAATTACAGGAATTTTCTTGCGGTACAATTCATTGTGAAGCTCACCAAGACGCTTTTGTAACTTGTCCAGTTCTGTATGATAGGTGTCTTCTTCCATTTGCTTATCTAATTTAACCTCAGAAAGCTTTGGCATCTTTTTCAGTGGAAATACATTTTGTAAAATCGGAACTGCTATGCTGCTGTTTTGTATGGCTGTTTCGATTCCTTCTACCATACGCTCTAACACCTGCAGCTCTGCCCATTTTTTATTCTTGGCATCCACAATATACCATGGCGCTGTGGAAGTGTTGGTTTCTTCCAGATAATGGTCAAACGCTTCCTCGCATTTTTCATAATGCTTATTTTCCCATAAATCAGCATCGCTGACACGCCATTTGGTGTTTTTATCTTCCAACAGATGGTTCAAACGCTTCTTTTGTTCTTTTTCACTGATACGAAAGAAAAATTTCATTACAAGATAGCCATTATCTGTTAACTGGCGTTCAAAACGTTTTACACTGTGGATTCGCTTTGTATATTCTTCCTCATTTGTTTTTCCATGAAGTTTATCTCTGGTAATCTCACCCATCCAGCCGCCATCCAACAATACAAATTTTCCAGCTTCCGGTATCTTCACAAAATAACGATACAGAAATGGTTTTCTCGCTTCTTCCTCAGTCTTCTTATCCATGGTAAATACTTTAAAAAACCTTGGATCAATATTTTTAATAACCTTCCCAATTACACTGCCCTTTCCGGCACTTCCGTAACCTTCCATCAATACAAGCACCGGAAGACGATGTTCCTTAATTTCCATCTGCAGAGCAAACAGCTTTGCTCTGGCTGTTTCCAGACGTTCCTTCAAAACATCATCTTCAGGATATTCTGTTTTTACAAAATCCCTAATCATACCTTCTACCTCCTGCTTTTTACTTGAGTGCTTCCCATTCCTTTTCCTTAAATCCTACCAAAACCTGATTTTCCCCCACAAGAATCGGTCTTTTCACCAACATTCCATCGGTTGCCAGTAGATTTAATTTTTCTTCCAAGGTCATATTTGGAAGCTTGTCCTTAAGCTGCATTTCTTTATATAACATACCACTGGTATTAAAGAACTTCTTTATATCCAACCCACTTTTTTCATGCCATTCTTTCAATTCTTCTTTGGTTGGATTTTCTTCTTTTATATGTTTTAAAGTATATGCAATATTGTTTTCTTTCAACCACTTTTCTGCTTTCTGACAAGTGGTACATTTTGGATATGCCACAAATAAATAGCTCATTATTTTCCCTCCAATATTCTTATAATTCCAACGACAAGGAGCCAAAGAAATCTCCATAACCCAAGGTTTCTTCCTTATATTTTATCAAAAACGCCTTCATTTCAGGATAATTATCCCCTAAATCTTCCAAAAATCCATCAAAATTGTCATTGGTGATACAATCACATTCCATTAATATCTCATAATATTCTTTTTCGTTTCCATGTTCTTCCAACACAACTTCCCAAGCTTCTTGGGTTTCGCAACCCTTGGTGTGTTCCTTTAAATAATTGGTCAATTCTGCTTTTGTTTCTTCTGTAAGCCCCATGGAATTTTTCAATCTTAAAAACGCAAGTCTTACCTTTGCTTTCCGCTTTTGTTTTAAGAAATAGGACAAACTGTTTTCCTCGCTGCCATAATCTTCTTCCCCACAAAGAACTACCACTGTAAACCCGGAATGGTCATCTTTTCTGATAAAATTCAACATTCTTGTATCCCACTGGGATAACCATTCTTGTTCCCCTGCTATGTCCGGTCGGAAAAGATGGGGCGTATCTAATATATTTACGGTGGCTGCCAGCAACGCGCCTATCTGTCCTTCTTCCTCTTTGGAAAACTGTGTATTTTCCTTTACTATTATCATTTTCTGAAGGGACTTACACCCTTGAAATACACCTTTCCCAAATTCAACCTCTTCATTTTCCAGAATAACCTCTTCCAACTGATTACAGTTGGCAAATGCCCAGTCTTCTATCAGTGTAACAGATTTGGGAACAATTACTTTCTTCAGTGTTTTCTTGCCTAAAAACATCTTCTTGCCAAGCTCCGTCACCGGATATCCCTCTATCGTTTCAGGTATGGTAACCTGCGCCTGATTTCCATGATACGAAGTAATTCTTATATTTTTTTCTTCTATATTAATATAGGAAAAACGTCCTTCCTCCAGTTCGTATTGCTTCATGTTCATTTCTTCCTTCTTTTTTTACAATTCCAGTGCAGCAATTTCTTCCTGCAAATCGTTCTGACGTTCTGTCAGCATAAGCGCTTCATTGTGTTTCTGGTAATCTTCACAACCAAACATGCTGATAAATTTTGCGCTGTAATTATTTACAGTAAGCTCTGTAATCAAAATCAGCATTTCATTTCCTTCTTCAAATACCATTTCGGCAAATACAAACAGTTGATGCAGTCGTTCCTTGATTTTCATGGTTTCTTCTTTCATCTTAAGCACCTGTCCGTCAAACTTAGCTTTCACATGAAGAAAAGCTTCTCCACTGTCTTTGAATTGTTCTGTATAAACTTCTTTCTGAGTTCCCTCTAAAAACTGAATAATACGTTTTAATTTGTTCTTTTCTGCTACGGACAGTGCGCCTGCTTTATCTAAAGAATCCATAGATTTCTTTCTGCCTTCTGCAAGTTTTTTCAAAATTCCTGCCACTTCTTCGGTTGTCTTTCCCTCTTTTTCTATCATCATCTTTAAGGCTTTCAAAGAAGTTAATAGTTCTGTCAAATATTCTGATTTTTCAATATTTTCTTTAATTTCACTCTGAACTTTATCTAAAAGCATGCCAAGCAAGGATAAACGCTCGTCAAAAGAAGCTGCTTTTGCCCGTTCTTTCGCTGCCTGTGATGGATTTCCCGCCAGAATTTCTTCGATTTTATAATCTCTTTTATATTTATTATATAAATCATAGTAAGCACAAAATTCTCTTACAATGCGTTCATTTCTTAAATACTGTCCCACCAAGGTTTCATCCACTTTCAGTTTTTCTTCTTCATATAAAGTGATGATTTCGGACACGTCCTCCCAACCTCTGGCTGTCACATAACTTCTTCCGTTGACTGTCATTTCCATATGATAAAAATCGTCTTTCTTCAGTTCCAGATAGTTTGTCACTGCATTGTGCAAACCTTTTACGGAGGCATACTCTTTCCATGTCTTGTAATCTGCTTCGATTTCCAAAACTTTCAATCGGTCCATGGTAACCACGTCAAATTCACGGACAGACTTATTGTATTCCGGTGGATTTCCTGCGGTCACAATCACCCAGCCTTCCGGCACTTTATGACGTCCAAACACCTTATACTGCAAAAACTGCAACATGGATGGTGCCAAAGTTTCTGATACACAGTTAATTTCATCTAAAAATAAAATTCCCTCTTTGATTCCGCTTTCTTCCATCACATCATAAATAGAAGAAATAATTTCACTCATAGTATACTCGGAAACATCATATTCCATGCCGTCATACTCTTTGTGCTTAATAAAAGGCAATCCTAACGCGGACTGTCTGGTGTGATGTGTCATGGAATAGGAAACTAACGCGATTCCCAGTTCTTGGGCTATCTGTTCCATAATCGCTGTTTTTCCAAGTCCCGGCGCTCCCAGAAGAAAAATAGGACGCTGTCTTACTACGGGAATTCTATATTCACCAAACTGATCTTTTTTCAGGTAAATTCGCACCGAATCTTTGATGTAGTTTTTTGCTTCTTTGATGTTCATGTATATCCTCCTGTCAGGCATTGTGTCGTTATTTTTCTGTTTCTAATTCTTCATCTTCTAAAACCACTTTGATTGCCCATGGCGGCAGTGGCGGTCTGGTTCCGTCATCATTTAAAAATGCAAAGATAGTATCATAATCCGGCATACGTTCCGGATACACACCAAATCCATCGGTAAAATAAATCAGACCTTTTAAGTTGGTAAATTCTCGCTTTGCTTTTAATTCCTCAATATAAGTAAATGCCGGTCGAAAATCTGTAGCTCCAAAGCCTTTCAATTTTCCGTACCGCATAAAATTTTCAAATTCTTCATCATTGGTGATTTTGGTATCACTCTGCACTTCGCTATCACACTGGATAATGTGAATGTTGGTTTTCCGGAAGAAATTCTCTGCACTTTTCAATATGGAATAAGTTTTATTCAAAAATGCTTTTACAATCTCACCACGGCAGGAAGCGGAAGTATCTATTACAATGGCAAATTCCCGTACTTTTGTCACGTCCTTATATTCCAACGGTTCCACCAGCGGCATATTTCCATAAGTACTCAGACCGTAAGTATAGTAAATATAATCAAATTCGTCATCATTTAACTGGATATCTTCTCCCATCACCATAAAACGTTTTAAAATACTGGTGTAATCGTATCTGTCCCTGGTGGCCTCCATGAGATTTTTTTCCAAACTTTCTGAGGTATTTTTATCCTTGGAAAATGATTTCAAATCTGCTTTAATCCGTTCGCTGATTTTCTTCCACTGTTCATTGGAAATCGCCATTTCTTCTTCCGTTTCCGCCTGCCAGTACACATGTTGGTCTTTCTTAAAATAATGTTTATAATCTTCCAACGATGTTTTTGTAGGTGGATTATTTTTGAAATATTTATAAATCCGCTCTGCAGTCAATTCGCCGATATCTTCTTTTAAAACCCGTAATTTATTTTCTGCGGTTTCATCTTTTTTTACCCGAGTACTGGAAAGTCCCATTTCTATAATTATATTCTCTACCGCAATGTCGCAGGCAGTATCCCAATATTCCGTCTGCATTTTCCCATAATTGAAGCCATGATAGAAAATACAGTGAAACACCATATGAATATATATTCTTGCAATGTAGGAAGGTTCTTCTTTGTATCTTCGAAGTACAAATTTAGGGTCATAATAAATTGTCCTCCCATCACACGCCATACCCTTTAAACCATTTCGCGGCACCAGCTTTAACGCCGAAAGAGCTGTGTCCATAAATCTTAAATTAACTAAAATCTGGTCCTTGGAAAGTCGCAGGATTTTATTGGCTAATTCTAAGATTTTGTTTTCTGTTGTTTTTGTATGTTCTGTGGACATTTGACACCTTCCTTCTATTTACACGGTTACTTCTTCTATAACACATTTATGTTCTTTACTGTCCTTATCATAATTGATTCCCACCAACAAAATTTTGCCTACATAATTTTTTATATGTTCTGTGTATTTTTTATCCTTTATTTGAGTGATTGCAGATTCCACTGTTTTATCCCACTTAAGTTCTACTACAAGTGCCGGTTTCCCTGAATTCTTTCTTGGTAAAAACACTAAATCCGCATAACCCTTTCCGCTAGGTAATTCTCGAAAAATGGTATAATCTTTTCTGGCACTATAATAGGCAATCGTCAAACAACAACTTAGCGAATTTTCATTGTTATAAGTTAACATTGATGTGGTATTCATATGTGCTTCATCAATTGCTTTTGCCACCGCTATCTCATTCTTATTTAAAGTGGCTTCCAGTAACTCCTCTGATGCTTTGATTGCATCGATAACTACACTCCACTTCTCATCCTGCATAGCACGAACAAACTCAGCCTGAATTTCCATATTTGGAACAAATGCTTCCTCTTTTTCTACATCATAAGCTAAATATCCCAAATGTACCAACAGAGATATTACGTCCTCCTTATTACGAAAAGTGGTCATGTCATTCTGAAATGTTTCCGGGTCAATAACACACTTTCCTCCACCAAGCATTTCTATAATGGAATCTTTTAAACCATCCATATTCATATCAATATAAATCTTCAATGCTTCATAGGTTTCCGTACTCACCCAATAACTGCGAAACTTCCCTTTTTCAATAGCACTCACCACTGATTTTGGACTATATACATGCAGTTTTTCTAAAAAATATCCATCATACCACTTTTTCATTTCTTCAAAATCTCTGTGATATTTTTCACATAATTCTTCTACTTCTTTTTCTGTAAAGCCCATGTATTCTGACATCTGTTCTGACCTTGTCATAGAATATTCTTCAAACATATTTAATGCTGAATGAGTTCCGTATTTTTTTACTGGCAAAATACCTGTCATATAAGCCAGTCCAACATATGATTTATCCTTTAGTAGATTTCTTAAAAAGTCCAAATATATTTTCTGGCCTTCCAAATCATCTTTGCTTTCGCGAAAAATACAATCCCACTCATCAATAACAAAGATAATGGGAATCTTCGTATTTGTGTATACATCCATCAAGGTTCGAACCAAATCTGTGGTATCATAATATCTGATATCCGGATATACTTCTACAATTTCCCATAAAAGTGCTTTTTCCAGTTTTTCCAACATTTCTTCCACTGGCTTTCCTCTTTTATAAAAATCCAGCATATTCAGCGAAATCACATTATATTTATTTAAATGTTCCTCAAAAGAAGCCACTTCTTCAATTTTGTATCCCCGAAAAAGTTCTCTGGAATCACATTCTCTGTCATAATATGCCACAAGCATTTCTGCCGCCATAGATTTTCCAAATCTTCGTGGACGACTGACACACACAAATCTTTGTTTCGTATTCAGCACTTTATTGGTATAGCAAATTAATTCCGTCTTATCCACATAAATTTCTGAATTTACCGACTGCCAAAAACCTTGATTTCCCGGATTCCAATAAATCCCCATACACTCACCTCCGTTATTTTTAATCCTATGTCAAGTTACTCTGACTGCTTTCCGTACATCTCAAAATATTCCTGCGCCTTCTGAGGTGACACCTCTAACTTTTTCTGCAATTTTTCCAGAATTTCCTCTTTCGAAAGCCCAAACTCAAATCCCATTTCTACAATTTCTTCCGCTCTGCCTTCTATTCTGGTTTCTTCAAATACAGTACACATATCTGCATCTTCCTTTCTTTCCAGTGCATTGTAATCTATCTTACAATTCGCCGCTCCCGCAACTGTCATAACCACGTTTTTGTCTACTTTATATTCTCTTGCATAATCTATTGCTTTATTCTTTGTTTCATTTAAGGGTTTTGTCTTATCCAGTAATATTTCCAACAGGTGAAATAAATCCCTATTATTTATATTATGCAAATTCAATTTATTCTGTCTTGCTTCCACAAGAAGCATTCGATAATCATTGACATAACTCATCATTTCTTCCGGAATATTTAACATTCCATGAAGGGATTTTGCTCCATCCCATGGTTTCTCACCATAATAGATAACAACAGTAATCACCGGAAAAAATTTATCTGTCTTTCTCATCTTGGACAGATATTCATCTTCCTCTAAACCTTTTGCTTCTTTATACTTCTTTGCATTAATATCATACTGTTTCTTATAAGAGCCGTAATCATACCCCATAACTCTCATCGGCATGGCATAGTGAATATGTTCCTGACTTTCCAATCCAAGTAATACAAATTCTACTCCATATACCGAAGATTTTTTCGCTATTTTTATGTTATCCCTTGTGGCTTTGATGCTTTCTGCATAATTACGATGTTCCAAGACATTGGATTCCTCCGTATCCATGTCCGCCAATTCTTCCGGATGAATCACTTGCCTTCCGCCAAAAAGAACTGCATTGAACAAGTCTGCAAACTGCTCGTTATCATTCCAGTAATTCTTTAATACAATATCTGGTTTTAAATCCAGAGTTTTCTTTGTCATTCTATAAATCATTCCCCTTTTCTAAGTATACTATGAACCCCTTGGTTTATCAAGGTTCGCTACCTATTGCAATTACATTAAATTGTAATGGGATTGTAGTGGCAGAAACTGCCAAAGATTGGTCAGATGTGTTTTCTGACTTGTGTTTAATATACTTGATTTTGAGGGATTTGGCAAGTACTTTTTCTTAATATATCATAAAAAGCAGAGCTTTTTGATTAGCTCTGCTTTTGTTTCTATTGCACTTTTTCAAATACACAATCTGCTCCCATTTGCTCTTTATAATCCGTCCAATACAATTGTCCGTCTGTTCCAATTGCAATTACACCCGTTCCATCTGTATAAGTGCAAACTTCCTGACACTCCCCATTCTCTGTGTAAATTTCCTGTATGCAGCTTCCTTCATAAAAAATACCTTCAAACTCACTCGTATATTCCCCTACAAATGACCAATGCGTATTTTCACTGGCACCACTACTCCAATTAATATCAATATAATATTTTCCATCATTATATTGAATATCCATATTACAACGTTCACTTACTGTATCACACCAGTGTCCTACAAAAGCTTCTGAATCTTCTGTCAATATTAAGTGTCCGTCTTGACCGATACATATACGAGAATAACCTTCCCCTTTTTTCCATATATCGAATTCCTTTTTAAAATACGCTTTTAATTCATCTTCACTACATTCTGATGGGGGATCACTGTAGGAACAAATTAGTTCAATAAACTCCTGCAACATTTCTTCTTCTCTAGTAACATCTTGTGTACCCTGCTGTTCTTCCGCCAATTTAGTATGTACTTCTTCTTGTGTAGCTTCCACATCATCACATTCAAATGCTGCTTCCACCACTGCCCACAAAGTTAAATTATTTTGTGGAACTTCGTTAAATGAAAGATATGTTGCTGCAAAAGTTCCAGCTTCTTTGTCCAATGTAAACTGAATCAAAGCTTTCACTTCCACATCCTGATACATACAATATCCAGTAAATTCTACAATATCTACATTTTCCTCCAAAGAATCTGGTTTTCCATCCCCATTTTCATCCGAACTGTTTCTTGTACCCGTAAAATGCTTCCAAGTCGGATAAGAAAAAAAACTTTCAAATGCTTCCTGATATGTCGTATCCGGATAGCTTTCTGGATGCCCATTCTTTACCATAAGTACATTTTCGTCCTCGCCCTCAACTATATTAGCTGTTTGGTCCGCAACTTCTCGAACTACTTCCTTGGCTGTTTCGCTCATTTCCTTCGTATCCGCTTCCCTATAAGCTCCATCACTACTACATCCCATTAGAAATATTACACTAATAAATAATATTATATATACCCTCTTTTTCATGTAAATCATCCCCATTTCATACTATTTTAACGCTTCTTGCTGTATGGTATATGCTATGATTCCCATAGCGATTACTGCCTTTCTATACAATTTTATTCCTGTAAATGCAAAAAAAGATTTATTCAATGAAATCCGGAAATTCGCTTTCTCTTTGTCAATGCTTACAAAATATTTCACTCTACGATATGTAATAATAGGAAAACCATTGCTATCCCTTTCAACTGTCATTCCAGCCCCCGTCAGTGGCATGGCAATTTTCCCAACTATTTGTTGCTCATCCATATTTTCTGGCAATGCAAATTCCATTTTCGGCAATTTCAATGCAAGCATATCCTTAGCAATAAGATGTTTTATGGTAAATGCTGTTAAAAAGAAAAACATTGCGAGAAACAAAAATCCCGAAACACTCCTTTCTTTTCCTAAAATAAACATTACCACTAGTAATCCTCCTGCCACATAATACAACCAGTTAAATCTTCTCAAGCCATCATCAATAGGCGCTGGTGTTTCTAAAATTCTTCCATTATTACTTAAAATTTTTTTTTCACAATTTGGGCATTTATCCCCTATCATCTCTGTTCCACATACTTTACAATACATACCTTTTCCTCCCTATTTTCCTTAGTAAAGTTTTCCAATTTCATAATCACTATTTATGCGCAGGTTCTACACCTAGAAATTTAAGTTTATTAGACTTATACTCAAATGCAACTCTTATATGACATTGAGTACATATTTTCGTCGTCTTACTTATATCTCTCCCCTCCTGAACAGCATGAATTTTTCGCCGACATCTTGGACACGCTACTTCAATAAATGGCATATTTCTCCCCTCCTTTAACTCATTACACAATCATTCTTCATTTTTGTGCAATATATATATTTTTCTTTTAACTTTTCCGAATTTATTATAACATTCTCCCTCCTCAATTGCAACTAATAGTTATTTTTAATACTAACAATTAGTTCATTTGTTTTTATTTCTAATATGGTTACAATAGTAATAATTGATTTATTTTAGACTTATCTACTACAATTTACAGAACTATTACACTAGGAGATTATATGAACCAGTTTGCATTAGGAAAACGTATTCGCGAAGAACGTAAAAAATTGAATTTAACCCAAGAGCAACTTGCTGAAAAAATTGATGTTTCCACTACTTATATGGGATTTGTAGAGCGTGGTGAACGAAGTATTACTCTTGGAAAATTAACTTGCCTTGCAAATGTTTTGGGAGTATCCGTAGACTATCTGCTTGCTGATACTGTAGCTGTTCCCTCCTCTAATAGGGAGGAATTGATGCTCAGTCTTCTTGCCTCAGCCACAGAAGATGAACAAGATCTTATTATTGATATGGCAAAGCTAATTCTAAATCACTCCGAAAAAAAGCAAAAATAAAACTTCGTACCCATTATATACGAAGTTTTATTTTTTGCGGTATGCTGCCAGCATACATTTCATATTTACCTTTTCTTTTGCTATTCCATAATATACAACTGCATCACAAGTCCTATACCCCAAACTATACATGCCAGTATAATTCTAATTCCAACCCGAATCACTTTAGGAATTTCAGCATAAGGCTTATTTCGGCTATCTAAACGTCCAAAATTAGTAATAAGCATTGTTGGTACAATCCAAAACAAAAACATGGAAATACATTCCAGAAGAAAACTGACAAAATCATGACTGTATTCTATTACCGTAAAAATATATCCCATAGCGATATAAATATACCCTATAACCGCTACCACCTTGTGCCAAGTCACATTTCTCCTAAATCCCGGAATCATACTTCTATCCGTTTCCCATATATTTTCCCCTGCTTCTTCTCCAAATTCTTTCAAAATCTCTCCCACGGACATATATCGTTCCTCTGGTTCCATCATGGTACATTTTTTAATAATTTTTTGATACTTTCTTCTCTCCGGCAATCGTTCATTTGGCATATATCCCGTCAACATCTTATTCAGCAAAATTCCAAATGCATAAATATCTGTTCGTGCATCTGTCTGACGAAACCCAAATTGTTCTGGAGATGCATACCCCCTTGTTCCCATAATAACTGTATCCTCTGTCTGATTTTCTTTGGGAGTTCGCGCAATTCCAAAATCTATAATTTTCACTACGCCATCCACCGAAATTAAAATATTGGCAGGTGTTAAATCTCTATGTACTATTCCACTCTTGTGCAGTTTTTGTAAACAACGCAATATTTGAGTAGAAAAATATACTGCTTCATCCTCCATAAATTTCCCTTTTCTCTCCAGTCGCTGTCCCAAAGTTTCTCCACTTATATACCTTTCCACTATAATACAATGTTCTTTCAGGAAACATATCTCCAAAATTGGAACTAAATTTGGTGAATCAATTTTCTGCAGCTTTTTATAAATAGTTCCGTTTTCCAGACTCACTTGCTTTTTTACTACCACTACTCCTGTATGCTTGTTTCTTGCCAAATAAGTGCTTCCTGATTCATTTTGAGATAATATTTTTAGTTCTTCATATGTATTTTCAATATATTCTTCATATAGTTCTTTATTTTCCATGCACCCTACCCCTTGTTTTCCAATGTGATTTCTTTTATTATATACATATTAAAATCGTAATGTCAAAAAGGAGAGTTCGTATGAAAAAAAGTACTGAAGAATTGCTAAATATATTAAAGAATACATCTGACTTAAATTCTTACTTTTGTCAAGAAATGGAAAATATGACCACAAGTTCACTGGCTGACTACCTAAATAATTTATGCCTCCAAAAAAACATTTCACCGGCTCAGTGTATTAAAAAAACAAATCTTGCTCGCACCTATGCCTATCAAATTTTTTCAGGACAAAAACATCCTGACAGAAATAAGGTGCTGGCTCTCTGCTTTGGTTTTTCTCTATCTCTGGACGAAACGCAAAATCTCTTAAAAACCACCGGATACCCGATTCTTTATGCTAAAACAAAGCGAGATAGTGTAATCATTTTTGGTTTACAAAGAAACTGCTCTTTGACAGATGTCAATGAATTATTATTTGAAATGAACATGGAATTAATATAATTTTCTTGATATTACATAAAGAAAGGGAACACCTAACGGCGTTCCCTTCCCACTTTGTCTTCTCTATCTTATTCTTCCAACAAAATCTTAGTAATTCTACCCATAGATTCTTCGAATTCTTCCATTGAGGAATTGTTGAATTTTAAGAATTTGTCTACTACTTCTGGATTGTCTAATAATTCTGGTGTATCGAAGTTTACACCGCTGATATATTCATCCCAGTGTTCCAGTTTCCAGGTATCTCTGTCGGAGTTTCTGTCGATCATACGCTGACGGCAAACTTCCGGATCAGTTACTACCCAGATAACACATAATTCAGCACCCATTTTTGCGATTTTGGATTTTAACTGATTCATGTATTCCGGATCTCTGATTTCTCTTGTGAAAGGAGCATTAATTAATACTAAGTCATCGTATAATAAAGCTTCCAAACCTAAATCAACAATGGCATCATATTCGAAATCACGAATATGTTCTTCAAAAAAGTCTGAACTTCTGTTGTATTCTTCGTTTGCAACTTTGAAAATCTGCTTTGATAATACAATTAAAGTATCCTTGTCCAAGTATACAATATGCTTTAAGTTCTCAGCCAACTTCTTTGAAATAAATGTCTTTCCACATGCTGGAGGTGAGGTAACTAAAATCAATTTCTTTTTCATAATTGTCATATTCCTTTCTTCTTGTCCGTTCTTATTGCAGAACATGTTATTAGTATAGTTCAAATGTATTCTTTTTGCAATAAAACTCTATTATTCTTGTATACATCCTGAATATCCTTCTATTCAAAACCTTAAACTCGATTATATCATAGATTTTTCTGTTTTTCCATATGCAATTTTATTTTCGTTGGTTTTTTTTCATACTTTATTATGTCCTAGATTCCTGTTCCTCCTTTTTTCGCTGATACTTATAATCAGCTTCCGTTTCTTCCAGATATTTTTCCATGGCAGTGACCATCTGCCACATGTATTTCCAGTCTTCTTCTTTCATATCCTGAAACTCCGGCACTTCTTCCAAAGTAGCCGTATATTGCTGCAGACGAAAGGGATGTATTCCATGACGTCTGAAATTTTCATCTATTTTTTTACTGATTTTGGGGAGATTGTCCACTCGGACAGACCATTGATAATTTTGGTATACTTCCATGCCTAGAAACAGCACTTCCTCCAGCTTATTCCAAGCATCTTTCCGTGTCATCTGTTTATGATAAAATTCCGCAATAATCAACAACAGTAACAACTTTCCAGATTTTAGAATTATATTATCTTCATTTGCCACAAGCTGCAGCAAATCCTTAATCCATATCATTCCCTGACTTTGTATGTATTGCCTTTCCCAAGGAAATATCATGGCAATTCCATTCATTAGTTCCCAATATTCTTGAAAACTTTTTTGTCTGATTTTTAATACCATTCCGGTCAGCCAATCCAGTTCCGCGCCTGCCCGCATGCCGAAAAAAGATTCGTAATGACGGTTATTGTATTCTGACTGCAAATAAAATTTTCGCCATTCTTCTTTCTGATGGTAATCAATACACTTTTTCCATATATAAAATTCTTCTTTTGCCAGTAAGGTGTACGTAACAAGAAATGTAGTATCTACACAAAAGGGATTTTGCCTTATCTGCCACCACTCCTGCATCTTCCTCTGTTTCGTTTCTCTTGGCTCTCTTGAAAATAATAAGGGATTCATCCGCTCCTGAAAAAGGCTTCGACAGTATCCCTGCACTAATATGCTGCTAAACTCCATAAATTCCTCTCCTCTTTTTAAATTATTTTTATAATTATGGGATTCTGTATTCTTAGACAATTAGAATACTACTTAGAATTTTATTTATAGTATGAATTTTAGCATTGCCTTTTTCAAATGTCAATAGGTATTTTAAGTTCTTCACTTATTCCCGGTATGAAATGCGGATATCTTCACCTTCTATTATAACAAACGCCAGCTTCTTATCCAAAAATGGCTGCATGCTTGCTTTTATCTGCTCTTTATCACCTGTCTTATAACTGCCACCGGTAATTAAAATAACAAGCTTAGAACGGGCATGAAATTTTTTCAAATACTCAACCAGTTTCTCTAAATTTTTTTCATTATTGCTTGTTTCTTCTTTTTCATAAAAGTTTTCTGTCATAGCCAGCATCATAGGGCAGACTTTGTTGGTAATTTCCGTATCGCTGTTCCAAACGCTGTAATTAAATCTCACATTGCGAAACACTTCCCCTTGCTGCTTCAACGCACGAATTACTTTGGAAATCACCTGTTTTCTGGTTGCCGGCTCTAAATTGCCGTCCACTACCAGAGTCATTTCCAAAATTCCTCCCTGATAATTCCCTTTTACGTGCAAAATGCGTTCTATAGTATTCTTAAATTTCATTAACGTTACGACAGATAATTGTTCCATGAAACCACCTCAATGCTCAATATTTATGTCAAATTCATTACCGTACCTATTTAAAAATGCACCACGCAAGCATTAGAATTGTCAAATATACAATATTTGCTATTGTGAAGTATTTAAAATATTTACTTTTATATTCCGGCTTTTTCTGTGCCACTTGTTTGTAAGAAATCAAACTTGCCATGGACGCTATTAACGTTCCCAGACCCCCAAGATTGGTTCCTATAATCAGGGCATCCCATTGATTACTGAATCCTGACAGCAATAACGCTGCAGGAACGTTACTGATTACCTGACTGGCAAGTACTGCTGTTATCACTTCATTTCCTTTTAAAATTCCTTCCAGAAACTCACAAAAGAAAGGTATTCTTCCAAGATTTCCTATAAATAAAAAGAAAAATACAAATGTAAACAATAAGGAATAATCTACTCTACAGAATAATTCTTTATCCAATAGAAAAATAGCCACAGATACTATTATCAGTACAATGATCCATGGCACAATATGCGCCACAGCCAAAATACACAATATAAATAATATTGTATAAGCAATGATTTTTCCTTTACTGCCTTTTATCTGGGCTGAGCTTTGTTCAAAAATGTGTAAGGTCACCGGCATCTGTTTTATTCCAAATAAACAAATTACCAATAAAATAAATGCCAGAATACCATAAGGAAGGATTACCGCTGCAAACTGCAAAATCCCATACCCGGACTGTCCATACAAATACAAATTCTGTGGATTTCCAAAAGGAAGCATCATACTGCCTAAATTTGCCGCAATGGTCTGAAACACCACAACAGGTACCAGCAGTTCTTCCATTTCTGCCATTTCCAGTACAATAATAGAAAAAGGTACGAAAGTCAGCAACGAAACATCATTGGTGATAAACATGCTTGTGAAAAAGCACAGGAAAACTAGTACCGTTGCCACACTTCGACTCATCTTTACTTTGGTCAAAAGTGTTTCTCCCATCCACTGGAAAATTCCTATTTTTTGATATCCTGCCATCACCGACATTAAACAAAACAATAATCCAATGGTTTTGTAATCAATATAGCCTGCATACTGCCCATCCGGCGGCACCATAAACATGGATACCGCCGCAAGCACTATGGCAATAGCTAGTACACTTTCCTTTTTTATCCAGCCAATAATCTGTTTCTTTGCTCCTTTCATACCTTTAGCCTTTCTTATTTACTTTTCATCTTTTTAAATTTAGAAGCTTTGTAACCCGGAATAATGGATTTCCAACTTTTCGCTCCGATGGTTTTTAAGTACTTCTTTGTATATTTCTCTGAATTTGGTGTATCCATATATTTGAATACGGTGTATGCCTGTCTGTGTTTTCCACTGGTACTGGACAATCCCATAGAAAGTCCCTGTGCCGCTTCTTCCGCATTATCATACTGGGAACGGATAATAAAAGCATCAATCATGGAATTAAATTCTACCTTATAATATCCATAAGCAATGGATGCCGCCTGCACCTCTTCTCCCAACTTAGCTGTATAACCCTGTTCTGAAAGAATAATTCTTGTCTTACTTCCATATTTCTTTTTAATATAATTTGTCAGAACCTCTATGTTTTTCATAGAAACATATGGTGAATTTGAACTTTTAGTTACATACGCATTAGTTCCATATGCTGAACTTGTCAACGGATAGGAATAAGCATGATATGCAAGATTCCATTTCGTTCTCGGACTTTCTTTTTCTAATGCCTTATCAAAGGAAGCTAAGAATGTTTTTCCATTCCATCCCATCACAGACACCGGAATTGCCCACGCATTATCAAGAGGCACAAAAATTCTTGCGTTGGCATAGGAAGATTTTACTCCATAGCTTAACATCTGGAACAACTGTGCGTAGGATTTAGAATAATCACTTAAGGATAAATTTCCGGCATGATTCCACATTTTCTGTGAGTTAACTTCATTACCTAATACCCAGTTAGAAATATAGCAGTCTTCTTTTCCAAAGCTTTCTCCAAGATAACAGAAAGCAGCTTCTAATGTTTCTCTCGCTTTTTCGTCTACTGTATTTAACGCATAGTAATAATAACCCTTAGTTCTTGCTGATGGATGAATTAAATATGAATTTTTATCGTTCCATGGCATATAAATCATCACAGTAACACTGATACCATTTGCATTACACTCTTTTACATAACCCTGTTGTGTATCTGTGAAGTAGTATGTTTTTCCATTATATTTGTAAGCAGTTCCTTTGCCCTTTGTAGTAATCAAATCATTGATGTTAATGTTACACATGGTATGCTTAGCTCCAAGATTCACATCACTTGCCCCATGAATTCCTTTTTTGGATGCCGGCTGTACATATGCCATCTGATTAGACGCTACTTTTTCCGGGTTGCTTATGTAGGTTGATTTACTGATAACTTTATATTTTCCGTTCTGTTTTACAGCTATGGCAAACTTTGATACTACATTTACCTTATCTTCCGTGTCCAGATTAAAGGTTACCTTATTTCCTTTAAATACCTTTGCTAAAGAGTCTACCGCTTTATTGTCAGATGGATTTATTTTCACCAGATAATAAAAATCATCACTGCTTTTTACCTGTTTTTTAATGGTAGCTTTTATGGTTACCGTATCTTCATTTACAGCTTTTGCGGAAGTGATTTTTGCTGAAGTTGAAGTTGCCTTGTATTCCTTTACAGAGCTTTTCATCACTGCCTTTTGCACCTTACTGTATTTGCCATAACAAACTTTTCCTAAACCATCATATGCATACCCACGGGCTTTGATATAATAAGTTCCTTTTCCTGCCTGTGGTATTTCCAGCTTTGTACTGGTTGCCATATTATATGCAACTGTGCTTCCTTTTGAAAACTTTTTGCTGGTGGAAATTACAATCTGATACCCTTGTACTCCGGCAGCTTTTTTCAATTTTATTGTCAGCTTTTTACTATTTGTAGAAATCTCTTCAAATTCCAGTTTTCCAGGTGCCGCACTAATCCATTTCGCATATAAATTTACATTTCCTGCACTTCCCTTTGGAATGGATGTGATTGCCTGTCCCTTAAAACTGCTACTAGTGTACCAACCGCCGAAATGACAACCTTTCTTTTGTGCCGTAGGAAGCTGAATGGTATCGGTATCAACATTATACTTAGAAACCAGTTTTGTACTGCTGATAATCTCTCCACCGTTAGCATTATACTTAATTGTATAGTTAACCCTGTCCCACTGCGCCTTCACCGTAAGATTATCTCCTGCATTTACAGCCATTCTTGCTGTCACGAGATTGCCATTTTCTTTTGTCCAGTATTTCATTTCATATCCCTTACGTACCGGTGTTGGAAATGTATCACGATATACATAGCCTTTGGACTGGTCTATTTCTTCCTGTGTAATATTCCTTACAATCTTAGTTCCTCCACCGTTGTTTGGAAAAGTTCCACCATTTCCGTCAAAAGTTAAAGTGGCTACCGTTTTCTGTTCCGGTGTAGAGGTCACCTCTGCTTCCTGTATCTGCGCTGTTCCCATTACAACATCTGTTTCGCTTGTGGCAAACGCAGTAATGCTATCCCCTCCACTGCAAATCTGCCCCAATGTAAGAAGTGCAAATAAACCTGCAACAATACCTTTTTTTCTTATTTGTTTTCGTTTCATAGAAATCCCCCTTTTGATATTTTTATGTTCTTTCTATTATACCATACCTTTTCAAAAATAACTATTACTTTCGTACCACGAAGTCAATGAAAATCAATTATTTACTCTGGTTTAATTGCTGTTTTAAGCTTTCAATCTCCTTTTGCAATTTGCCTATTTCTTCTTGTGCTTCTGCCTGCGCTTGCGCAACTCTTTTATCTGCTTCTTCCTCATACTCCTTCTGAAACAGCCTCATGGTCTTTTCTTCATCATATTCGGTTAATATCATGTTTTTCACCTCCGCCCGATGACCTA